>DASUHB010000034.1 GCA_036273715.1 Gemmatimonadaceae bacterium | reverse complement strand
ATCGGCACCTTCGTGAGCAGTGGCGCGCTCGGCGCGATCCTGACCTTCTCGGATACGCCGTGGTACTATGCGCAGAGCGTCGGCGCCGGGGCGTGGGGACTCACGGCGCTGCAGGACCAGCAGCTCGCTGGTCTCATCATGTGGATCCCGGCGGGATTCGCGTACATCGCGGGCATTCTCGCGATCGCGGCCCGTGCGCTGCAGGATCCGGCACCGGTCGGCATCGCGCCGATGGCGGAGTCGGACGGCGACAGTGGCGCGCGGCTCTACGCGTTACATTAGACTGGCTTGACGAACCCAATCGACCCGCGACGACTCGTATTCGGGGCGGCGCAGCGACTCCTCTTCGACGGGCGTGACCCGGAGCAGATCCTCGACCGGATCGCCAGCCTCGGGAACGAGCCGTCCCAACCCTCGACCAGCTCCATGTCCCGTCCCCGCGATCGTATCCTGGCGAACCTCGACGAGATGTACCGCGAGGCGTTCGAGCGTGCCAAGTCGACGCAAGATCAGGCGCAGATGTCGACGCTCGATTTCGCCTATCGGCGCGAGCAGTTGTACTTCGAGATTCTGTTGGACATTCGCGACGCGATGGAGCGTCGCTGAGTGCGCGCGCCGTTGATCGCGCTCGCGCTCCTGGCCCTGCTCGTGACCACGCCCCCGCACACCGCATCGTCGCCGGTGACGATGGTCGTCGTGAACGCGCGCGTGTGGACGGGCGACTCGACGCGTCCCTGGGCGGACGCGATCGCGGTGAGCGGCGACACGCTCGCTGCGGTGGGATCGAGCGCCGAAGTACGAAAGATGGCCGGACCGGACACGCGTATCACCGACGCGCACGGCGCGATGCTGGTGCCGGGATTCATCGACGCCCACGTGCATTTCCTCGATGGCGGCTTCGCGCTGTCGTCGGTGCAGCTGCGCGACGCGAAGACGCCGGCCGCGTTCGTTAGGCGCATTAAGGAGTACGCCGCGACGCTGCCCAAGGGCGCCTGGATACTGGGCGGCGATTGGGATCACACCTTGTGGGGCGGCGAGCTGCCGCGTCGCGACTGGATCGACTCGGTGACCGGCGGCCATCCGGTATGGGTCGGTCGTCTCGATGGTCACATGGGTCTGGCGAACACGGCTGCCTTGCGCGCCGCCGGCGTGAGCCGTGCGACGCCGGATGTGGATGGCGGCACCATCGTGCGCGACGCGAGCGGCGAGCCCACCGGCGTGCTCAAGGACAACGCGATGGGTCTGGTGACGAAGGCGATCCCCGATGCGCCGCCCGAGGTGGAAGATCGCGCGTTCGACGCGGCGATGGCCTACGTGGTCGCGCAGGGCGTGACGCAGGTCGACCACATGGGGACGTGGCACGATCTGGCGGTGTTCGAGCGCGCGCACAAGGCGGGCCGGATGAAAGCGCGCATCTCGGCGGCCGTTCCGTTAGCCACGTGGGAGCGGCTGCGCGACACGATTGCCGCGCGCGGGCGCGGCGACGCGTGGCTGCACATCGGCGGCCTCAAGGGATTCGTGGATGGATCGTTAGGCTCGCATACGGCGGCGATGCTCGCGCCGTTCACCGATGCGCCGAAGGACAGCGGGCTGCTCGTGAACACGCCCGCAGACCTGTACGCGTGGACGAGCGGCGCCGACAAGGCCGGCTTGCAGGTGATCTGCCACGCGATCGGCGACCGGGCGATCCGGCTCCAGTTGGACATCTATCAGCGCGTCGAGCGTGAAGACGGCCCCCGCGACCGACGGTTCCGCATCGAGCACGCGCAGCACGTGGCGCCGGCTGACATCCCGCGATTCGCCCAGTTAGGCGTAATCGCGAGCATGCAGCCGTATCATGCGATCGATGATGGTCGGTGGGCGGAGGCTGTGATCGGGCACGAGCGGAGCAAGACGACCTATGCGTTCCGGTCGTTTCTCGATGCCGGGGCGCACCTGGCATTCGGGTCGGACTGGGACGTGGCGCCGCCGACGCCGATCGAGGGGATTTACGCGGCGGTGACGCGGCGGACGCTGGACGGCAAGCATCCCGGCGGTTGGATTCCGGAGCAGAAGATCACGGTGGAAGAAGCGCTGCGCGCGTACACGATCGGAGCGGCGTACGTGTCGTTCGATGAGCAGCGGAAGGGGTCGTTGGTGCGGGGGAAGCTGGCGGATTTCGTGATCATCGATCGCGACCTCACGAAGATTCCCCCTGAGCAGATCCGCGACGCGAAGGTGCAGATGACCGTGGTGGGCGGCCGCGTCGTGTACTCGCATATGTCAGACTAACGACGATGACGCTCGCGAGGGGGCGCGGCTTCAGGGTGGCGCTCTTTGCGGCGTTCTGCGTTCTGCTCGTTCAAACGCCACGCGCCCGCTCGCAGTCAACGCGCGTACTGCGCGGCGCCCGATGGGCAGCAGCTGTTGCTGACGGCTAAGCAGTGGCCGGTGCTGTTCCGCGCCCGGTTGCACACGACGCGCCCCACGTCTAGATAGGCATGTCTTTCGTGGCAGTTCGATGATTGCGATCGCGCAAATCACGCCGGGCAACGTCGCCACATTCAAGGAGGTCCGTCTGCGCGCACTGCGCGACGCGCCGAGCGCGTTCGGCTCGACGTACGCGACGGAGAGCGCGATGAGCGACGTCGAATGGATGCAGCGGGCCGTTCGGTGGAACGGCGAGCGAGGCATCGGGTTTCTCGCGATCGACGACGGGATCGCTTGCGGTATCGTGGGCTCGATGCTCGATGAGGACGATGCGACGCGGGCGACGCTGGTATCGATGTGGACTGCCCCGACCCATCGCCGTCGTGGCATCGCGCGTCTGTTGGTGAATGAGGTTGTCGGGTGGGCGCGCGCGAGAGAGGTCGCCGCGATCCGGTTGATGGTCACCTCGAGCAATGCCGCTGCGCGTTCGTTCTACGAGCAGTTAGGCTTTGCCTGCACGGGTCGCACCGAACCGTATCCGAACGACGCCGCTCTGATCGAGTGGGAGATGATGCGGCGGCTGTCGCCGCACGGCTAGGAGCGGACACGGCCGAAACGGCGCTCCTGGCCGCTGCGTTAGTCCGTTCTCCGGTGTCGACTTCGTCGCGTTTCGCCCATGACGAACGGGCAGCGACGACTCACGGACAGGGGTGCCAGTAGCCGGGTGTGCCGGGCGTACCCGGGATCATCGTGGCAGGCGTACCAGGCGTCCCTGGCATGTCGCCCACCGGGGGCGTGCCGGGCGTTCCCGGAATGGTGATGTCGGGCGTTCCAGGCGTGCCGGGCGTGAAGCAGCTCTTGTTCTCGTGGTGTTGCACGGTTGACGGCGTTCGCGCGGCGTCGGCCGTGCGCGCCGCGTCGAGCACGATCGGTCCCTGGGAGCGCAGCTCCAACGGGAAGCCGGGGCCCAGGTCGTAGTCGCTGTGCGCCGCGGCGACGAGGAACGTCACGAATCCGGCGGCCGTGCCGATCGCGCCGCCTAACAAGCCGTCGTACCTGCCGCCTGTCGCCGCTCCGATGGCGTAACCGGCCAACGGCGCGACCCCGCTGGCCACCATCAGGGCCACCGGACGCCGGCCGGGGCCTAACTGAGACGCGTCCCGGGGCTGCGCGTGCGCTGCCTCCCGAACCGTGGCGACGTAGCCGTTCGTGAATACCATCGATGCCACGTGCAACTGGAACGCGATGCTGCGGTGGATCCAGCCGACGCGTGACACGGTATCGATCGTCGCCAACACGTACGTACCGGCGGGGATCACCACCGCATTCCCCACCGTGACCGGAAACGTGACCTGCATGTAGACGCTGTCGCCGGCCTCGGCCGTCCGGGTGGACAGCGGCCGCTGCAGTTGCGCGAAGATCTGTGTGCCGGCGGGCACAGTAACGGAGGAATCGGCGCTCCATGGCGCAACGGAGTGGGCGGCGAACGATGCAGGGCCTTGGCCGTGCGCGGCGGATCCGACGGCCAACAGCATCGCTGGGACTGCGAAAGCCTTGCGCATGCTCCATCCCTCGTGTTCAAAGTGGCAACGGTCATGAACGACACCACCCAACGAAGTTCGCGTGCACGCGCGAAGTTCCGTGCGATCGCCGGCAGCTGTTGGGCACCTTCGGTGAGGCATTCACCCCACGCTTGCGGGTCGTGCGGCACCGGCGCGACTCTCATGGTGGCCACCCGGCAGATCCATCCGTGGACGGGTGCCGCCCAACGCTAGACGGTCGCCCGGAGGGGACGCGATACGTACGGTCACGATCATCGACAACCTGCGACAGGACTTTGCATAGGCGCCGCGGAGTCTGCGCCGTTCACCCGGGGTTGCCGCCGTGGTTGTGGCTGCGTGGTCATCTCGATTTCGTTAGGCGGCCTGGTCCCATCGAAACCTACGTCACGTCGCCGCGCGATCCGGCGGTGCTGGGTGTCGCGGCGCTCGTGCTCACCGCTGTGAGCGTGCTCGCGAGCGTGGTTCCTGCGCAGCGCACGGCGCGCAGCGACCCGGTCGTCGCGCTGCGCGCCGACTAACCGCGACGAGACGAACTCCGGGGCACAACGGGGCCCTTGCGCCGAACGCATCGACGACGCCTCTTTGTGCACCATCCGTCACCCGCGTCTTGATCTCGTGCGCAGAAACAATGCGGCGCGGCAGCAGTGGAGCCTCTCGTGAAATACGCCCTCATGTACGAAGCGACACCCGATTTCTTGACAAAGGTGCCCGCACATATCGCGGCGCATCGCGCACTCTGGCGCGTGTTTCATGCCGATGGCCGCCTGCTCATGATCGGGCCATTCGCCGACGAACCAGCCGGCGGCGCCATGGGTATCTTTTCGACGCGGGCGGCCGCCGAACAGTTCGTGCGCGAAGATCCGTTCGTGGCCAACGGCATCGTCGCGCACTGGACCATTCGGGAATGGAACGAAGTGCTCGTGCCGGACCGATGACCACCCGGCGTTCTCGCCGATTCACCCGCACTCGATCATCTCATGTCATCCCATTTGCCGCCTAACGCATTGGTCCGCGTCCTCGTCGCTGGCGTGCTCGCGGCCTGCATCGTCGCGGGCGGGCGTGCCGCGGCGCAGACGCCCACGCTTCCCAGCGAGACGCCCGCCAAGTTCAAACCCGAGACCTCGACCTTCGATTACGAGCGCCGCGACGTCATGATCCCGATGCGCGACGGCGTGAAGCTGCACACCGTCATCCTCGTGCCCAAAGGCGCACACCGCGCGCCGATCCTGCTCACGCGCACGCCGTACGATGCGACCGCAACCACGTCCTACGCCCAGAGCGCGCACCTCGCGCCGGAGCTCAACGGCTACGACAACGCGCTCCAGGTGATCATTCCCGGCGGCTACATTCGCGTCGTCCAGGACATCCGCGGCAAGTACGGCTCCGAGGGCGACTACGTGATGAACCGCCCGTTGGTCGGCCCGCTCAATCCGACCACGGTCGATGAATCGACCGATACCTACGACACCATCGATTGGCTCATCAAGCACGTCCCCGAGACCAACGGGAACGTCGGCGAGCTCGGCATCTCATACGATGGGTTCGAGCCCCTGATGGGCCTCGTGCACCCGCATCCCGCGCTCAAGGTCTCGGTGCCGATGAACCCGATGGTCGACGGATGGATGGGCGACGACTGGTTCCACAACGGCGCGTTCCGCGAGCAGAACATGCCGTACATCCTCGAGCAGGAAGCGACGCGCGACAACAGCGCCAAGTGGTGGACCGACCACTTCGACGACTACGACGTCTACATGCAATCGGGCTCGGCTGGCGAGTTAGGCAAGCGGCACGGACTCGAGCAGGTGGGATTCTGGAACAAGATCCTCGCGCACCCGAGCTACGACGCGTGGTGGCAGCAGCAGGCGATGGACAAGATTCTCGCGGCGCAGCCGATCACCATACCGGTGATGCTCGTCCACAGCCTGTGGGATCAGGAGGACATCTACGGCGCGATCGCGGTCTACAAGGCGATCAAGCCCAAGGACACCTCCAACCACAAGGTCTTTCTCGTGATCGGGCCGTGGCACCACGGCCAGGAAATCGAGAACGGCAGCGCGTTAGGCGCGATCGACTTTCAGGCCAACAGCTCGGAGTACTTTCAACGGAATATTCTCGGGCCTTTTCTCGCGCATTATCTCAAGGATGGCGCGCCGCCGATGGACGTGGCGCCGGTGAACGCCTACGAGACCGGCACCAACCGATGGGAGCGCCTGCGCTCGTGGCCGTCGGGCTGCGATGCCGGGTGCACCATTCGCCCAACGCCCCTCTATCTCGGCGCCGGCCTAACGGCGAGCTTCGACGCGCCGCGCCAAGGGCCGCCCGATGCCGCGTTCGACGCCTATGTCTCCGACCCGGCCAAGCCGGTCCCGTTCCGCACTCGCCCCATCCAGCCCATCGGCTACGTGCCGCCGCTCACGTGGGTCCGGTGGCTGGTGGACGACCAGCGCGAGGTCGGAGGCCGCACCGACGTGCTCTCGTACGAAACGCCCGCCCTAACGGAGCCCGTCAAGATCAGCGGCCAGCCGGTCGCCAACCTTGTCGCCTCGACGTCGGGCACCGACGCCGACTGGGTGGTGAAGGTGATCGATGTCTACCCGGACGAGGTGGGCGACGACCCGGCCATGGGCGGCTACGAGCTGCCTGTCTCCATGGACATCTTCCGCGGCCGGTATCGCGAGAGCTTCGAAACGCCCAAACCGATCACGCCCAACGAGCCGCTGCTCTATAAGTTCAACCTGCCCACCGCGAATCATGTCTTTCTGCCAGGGCACCGCATCATGGTCCAGATCCAGTCGAGCTGGTTCCCGCTCTATGACCGGAATCCGCAGACCTTCGTGCCCAACATCTTCTGGGCCAAGCCCGGCGACTACAGAAAAGCGGAGCAGCGCGTGTTCCACGAGCCGGGACACGCGAGCTTCGTGGAGCTGCCGGTCGTCACCGGCGGCTGAGAATCGAGCCGGAGGGCCCCGGCGCGGCCCGCCATACTTGACCGGATCGCCGGGTGCGCGCATGGTGATGGGACCCATGCGGATGGAGTGTCGCGTGCTGAACCAGGAAGCCGTTGCGCAGTTGCAAGCCGCGGGGCATGTGCCGCAGCCGCGACGATCGCTCGCGTCCATCGCGAGACGCGTGCTGCTCCACGCCGCGCTGCTACTCGTCGCGCTGTTGTGCCTCGGCGCATACCAGCACTTCAAGCTCGCCGGCGAGTCGACCGCGTCATGGACGAGCCTCGGCGGTGCGGCGCTGTTCGGATTCGCACCACTGCGGGACGTAACGCACGTTTTGTTCGGCATCGAGGGCCGAATCCTGCACGTCGTCCATGGGTTAGGCGGGTTGGCGCTGGGCGCGCTGCCGCTCACCGGTGTCGTGTCCGGCACGCCCGTGTTGACGCACGCGGCCACGGCCCCGTTCGCGATCATGGGTGCGGCGCAGGCACTGATGCACTCGAACACCCCGCGCAACGCAGCGCAGGCGGCGGCGATGCACCGTTTCATCGAGAGCATGCCGGAGCTCGAGGCGGTGGGCAACCCGCGCAGCTTTTCGACCGCGCAGGGAGCACAGCGTGCCGTGACGGCGCTGGCCGACATCATCGGCAAGGCGCAATCGTTAGGCGAGACCGAGCTGGCCGCGGATCCCCAGTTCCAGAGCGCGTGGCGGCAGGCGTCGACCCGCTTCGGCGCCAACCTCGGATTGGACGCGGTGGACGAAGCGATCGGCAAGCTCGCCGCCAACCCCGCCACCGCGAGCGCGGTGCCGGGCCTGCGCCTGCGGCTGGCAGCCGCTCGCCGCACCCTGGGCGCCACGGCGCCGAGACCCTAGGGACCCGCATCCGAATGCCGGATCGCACGGCCCTCGCGGTCTACACCGCAGTTGGAGGCCGCGCCGCATGACCGCTCGCGCCCGAACGCTCCTCTGGTCGACGTTAGGCGGCGCCGCAGTCGGCGCGCTCGTCGCCCGTTACGCGGAACGGCCGCCTCACGGCCAGCACAACGCTGCATTCGCGTGGGCGTCGTCGCTCCTCGCCGGTTTCACGCCGGCACTCTACATCTCGCTCGCGCTCTGGGTCGCGTTCAGCCTCTACTGGGAGGTCGCCGCGGCGAGCGCGGCGCCCGTCGAGCGACGCGAATCGCACGCGTCGCGCTGGGTGCACCTCACGCTCGTGTCGATCGGTCAGTTGATGGTGTTCCTGAGCATCCCCGGACTGCGCACACGCTTTCTTCCATCCTCCGTCGTCACTGGGGCCATCGCCCTTGCGATCCAGGTGCTGTTCGTGTCGCTCGGCGTCTGGGCGCGCCGAAGCCTGGGCCGCCACTGGAGTGGCGCGATTGCCGCCACGCAGGGGCAGGAACTCGTGCGGGCCGGCCCGTATCGCGCGCTCCGGCACCCCATCTACACCGCCCTGTTAGGCATGTACGCCTGCACGGCAATCATCTCGGGCGAGGTGCACGCGCTCCTCGGGTTCGCCCTCATTACCGTCTCCTACTGGCGCAAAGTGCGGCTCGAGGAGCAGCACCTGTCGTCGCATTTCGGACCATCCTACTCCGAATATCGCAACGCCACCTGGGGCGCCCTGCCGGGATTGTTCTAGGTAAGCCCGATCCCGCGTCCGCGCGCGAATCGACGCGCAACACGCAGAACGATGGCAACATCATTGCGGTCGGATCATCTCGGAGCGGCTCATCGAGCAGCGCGTGCGCGTGCCGGCGGACGATGGTGCCGCAAAAGATGACGGAGACCATGATGACACCATCCGCAACCCGCAGCGTGCGCAACTCCGGCGCGAAGCTCGGCCCCGACGACGAGCGGTATCGCGCCGTCATCGAGAGACAATTCAACAGGCGCTTTGGCGGCCGCCCGGACTACGTGCGCGTAGCGGATTCGACGGCGCAGGTAGTCTCGGCTGTCGAAGAGGCGGTGCGGGAAGGGCGTCGACTCGCCATCACGAGCGGCGGACACTGCCTCGAGAACTTCGTGACGGACGCCGAGGTTCGCGCGATCATCGACGTGTCGCCGATGAGGCGCATCGCCTATGATCCGGAGCGGCGGGCGATCTGCGTCGAAGCGGGCGCAACGGTGGGCGACACCTTCCGCGCGCTGGCCGACTCATGGGGCACCGTGATTCCGCTGGGCGAGTATCCCGGAATCGGCATGGGCGGCCACGTGTGTGGCGGCGCCTTCGGTTTTCTCTGCCGGCAGCTCGGTCTGGCTGCCGACTATCTGTACGCGGTCGAGGTTGTCACGGTCGATGCCGGCGGACGCGCCACGAGCGTCGTCGCGGCACGCGAGGCAGACGATCTGCACCGCGATCTGTGGTGGGCGAGCACCGGCGCGGGCGGCGGGACGTTGGGCGCAGTCACGCGCTACTGGTTCCGTTCGCCTAACGTAGTGGGCTCGGACCCCGCGACGCTCCTGCCGCGCGCGCCCGACACCGTGACGACGTTCCGCGCCGAGTGGAGCTGGGACGGGGTCGACGAAGAGAAATTCCGGCGGCTCCTGCGCGCTCACGGCACCTGGTGCGAACAGAACAGCGCTCCGGGAACGCCGGCGGCCTCGCTGTGGGCGCTGCTCGAGCTGCACCGCAAACAGCTCGGCACCATCGTCGCGCGCGGTGTGAGCACGGCGCCGGCGGGCACGGCCGACGGGCTGGTCGAGGGCCACCTGGCGGTGTTGTGCGGCGCGTTAGGCGCGCCGGCCAGACGCGACGTCACGCGACTGTCGTGGCTCGACTTTGCCCTGCAGCCCTTTCCCGACCTCTTCACGATGCCGCCCGGCGGCGTGAGCTCGAAGGTGAAGGACGCCCTGCTCTCACGCCGCCTCACCGACCGCCAGATCGACACGGCGTACGCGCATCTCGTACGCGGCGACGTCGATGTGATGGGCGGCTTGCTCGGCCTGGCGACGTACGGCGGCCAGATCAACGCGGTGCCGCGGGACGCAACCGCATCCGCCCAACGGAATGCGATTCTCGACATCGCCTGCAGCGTCGGCTGGGTGGAGCCGCGCGATGAGGCGGTGAACCTCTCGTGGGTCCGGACGTTCTATCGTGATCTCTTCGCCGACACGGGCGGCGTACCGGTGCCCGGCGATGCGTACGACGGCGCGTTGATCAACCATCCGGACACCGACATCGCGGATCCGGCGTTCAATACGTCAGGCGTCCCGTGGAGCACGGTGTACTTCCAGAGCGGCTACCCGCGGTTGCAGCGCATCAAGGCGAAGTGGGACCCCCGCAACGTCTTCCGGCACGCGTTGTCGGTGCGCGCCGGATGATTGCCTAACGCAGCTCCGCCGCCCGGCGGTCAGCGCGACGCCGTGCGGCCCGCATCCTTGGCGGTCCACTTGGCGAGCCAGGCGTTGACGGCGTCGTGCCACTGGACGCTGTTGTGCGGCTTGAGCACCCAGTGATCCTCGTCCGGGAAGGTGAGAAACTCGCTCGGAATGCCGCGGCGCTGGAGCGCGGTGAACGCGCCCATGCCCTGGTTGATCGGAATCCGAAAGTCCTGGTTGCTGTGCAGTATCATCATTGGCACGCGCCACTGCGCCACGTGGTCGAGCGGGTTGAACTTCTCGTAGTTCTCGGGGTGCTCGTACTGGGTGCCGCCATTTTCGCGCTCCTCGAACCACAATTCATCGGTGTCGTAGTACATCGCGCGGGTGTCGAACACGCCATCGTGGTCGACGAGACATTTCCACGGCCCGTTCCAGACGCCGGCGATCCAGTATGTCATGTACCCGCCGTAGCTCGCGCCTAACGCACACGCTCGGCGCCCATCGAGTAACGCGTATTTGCCTAACGCCGCCGCCCAGCCGAGCTTGAGGTCCTCGAGGGGCTTGCCACCCCAGTCGCCGGAAATGGAGTTGGTGAAGGCCTGGCCGTAGCCGGTGGAACCGTGGAAGTTGATCGCCACCACGGCGAAGCCCTGGCCCGCGTACGTCTGCGGATTCCAGCGATAGCTCCAGCCGTTGTCCCATGCGCCCTGCGGACCGCCGTGGATGAGGAACGCAACCGGGTACGTCTTGCCAGGTTCGTATCCCACGGGTTTGACGACGTAGCCTTGCACGGGTTCTCCGTTCCACCCCTGGAAGGTGAAGAATTCCCAGTCGCCTTCCTTGGCGTTCGCGAGCGCGTCGGCGTTGAAATGCGTGACCTGTTGGGCGCGTGCGCTCGTTGCGGCGGCGTCGATCGTGTAGAGGTCAGATGGGTGTTTCAGATCATCGCGCGCGAAAAGAATCCGGCCGTGAGCGAGTGAGTATCCGCTGACGGTCCCATCGCCCACGATGCGCGTCGCCTTGCCGGTGGTGGCATCGATCGCGAAGATGGGGTGCTCGCCGTGGTCGTCCACGCTTGCATAGAGCGTCTTGCCATCGGGCGAGATGGTGAGGCTGCCGGCGGACCGGTCCCAGCTCGGATCGACTTCGCGCGACTGGCCGGTGGACAGATCCATGGCCATGATGCGGAAGCGGTCCGACTCGAAGCCCGGCGTTTTCATCGAGAGGTAGTAGAGTGTCTTGCCGTCGGGCGCCGGAACCGGATACGCGTCCCAGGCCTTGTTCGCCGAGGTCAGGTCGTTAGGCGGGGAGGAGCCGTCGGCGGGCACCCGGTACACGTCGAAGTTGGTGGACCACGGCTCGGTGGTCCCGGCGATGCGAATCCCGAAATACACCGTCTTGCCATCGGGCGAGAAGGAGAATTCGCTCTCGTCGCCGAACGGCTTGCTCGGCACATCGCCGTCGATGCCCTTGCTCAGCAGGGTCGGCTCGGTTGGAATCTGGCCGGATGCATCGATGGCCGCGATGTACAGCTGGTTGCGGCGGCCCGTGGCCCACGCGTCCCAGTGCCTAACGAACAACCGCTCATAGATGGTGCCGCTCGCCTTGTCGGCCGCGCGCGCCGCGATGCGTTGGGCGGTGCAGGTGAGCGTCGGGCAGTCGGTGTCGACTTCGTACGACAGGAGCACGTGCGAGCCATCGGGCGACAACTTGAACGTGTTGAGGTCGAGCGGCGTGCGGCTCACCTGCGCCGGGGCGGCGTGCGCCGCGGGGTCGAGACCGGTGGTAGCGCCGCCCAAATCCACGCGCCACAGCTGCTCGACGCCGTCGGCCGCGGCCATGTAGTAGAGGTGATGTCCATCGGGCGCCCAACGCGGCTGCGCGGCCTTGTCGACCACCTGCACGGGCGCGGCCGTACCGTCGAGATCGAGCACGTAGATCGCCGTGATGCCGCGGTTGGCGGCGTAGTCGGTGCGGCGTACAGTGAACGCGGCCCAACGTCCGTCGGGTGAGAGTTGCGGGTCGCTCACGCGATCCATCATCACGAGGTCGCGTACGTTGAACGGGTGCGGTCCCTGCACGCTGCCTAACGACGTGTTCACGGGCGTCTGGCCGAGCAGCGCCGGCGCCGCGGCGAACACGAAGGCGAACGCGGCCATCATCGACTTCATGCGAGGGCTCCTTGAATCCGGTGCGAGCTGAACGTGCACGGGGCGCGCTCATCGGCCGGCGCCGACCTCCAACTTAGCTCTACACGACCGGTGCGGCGAGCGGCGTGTTACTGTCGCGCAACGCGAACGCGATAGTACAGGCTCAGTTTGGGGCGCGCACGGGAGGCGTTGCGAAGCCGGGGCTGGCGCTGGCAGGACGTCTCGTGCAGACTCCACCGATGGACCAGTTCCACGAGCGCGGCGAGCCGGCAAAGAGGCTAACGGACGGGCGCGGCCGATTGCGAGGCGCGAAATCCGCGAGGTGGCGTGAGATCGAAACCTGCCACGATCGATGCGTACCTCGCGCGCCTGACGGCGGAGCAGCGAGCCGCGCTCGAGCGGTTACGCACGGTGATCCGCGCTGTTGCGCCCGATGCCGAGGAGTGCATCAGCTACGACATGCCGACGTACCGCGTCAATGGCGCACGCTGCTCTCGTTCGCGGCCGCTGTGAAGCACTGCGCGCTCTACATCGGGGCGCATCCGCTGGCGGTCCACGCCCGTGAGCTAGAACGGTACGATACGACGAAGGGCTCAGTGCGATTCTCTCCCTCGCAGTCGCTTCCCGACGCGCTGGTGGCGAAGTTAGTCAAGACCCGCGTCGCCGAGTGTACAGCCCAACGATCGGCCAGGGGCCGCCTAAGAGGCGTTGATCCGCATCAACCGGGCTGAATCGTCGTGACGTCTGCCATGCCGTTCGGCGTCGCCGGCCAGCTCCGCCGAACCGGATACCTCGGCCCTCAGTGCCGCTCGACTCGCGCGACGCCACGCTGCGCCCCTGCTCATTACCGTGCCCTTCTCGCCACGAGCGGCTTGGTGGCGTGAATGCTCCGTCGCGTGGCCATGAGGGCTGGTCAGCGCGGCTGCCTAACCCACCGCATGCGTGCACGTGCGCTCAAAGCATATTGACCATCAACTCGCAGCTAAGCGTGCGATTCTGGCTGATCGTGATCCCCGCTCGAAAGCGCAGTCCGGCGTGTTCGGCGTCATGGGATGACCGCGCAGTCTTGCGCTGTATTTGTCGGTGCGCGTGCTGCTGGCAGCGCGAAGCGGTCGGTGACGCACCGTTTCTTGTCCGATGCCGCGTGCCGCGCAATCATGCGGGACCGCTCGGCGTGAGGGTTGCGGGTACAGGTGTCAGCACACCGAAGTCAACGAGTTTGCGTAAGAGAGACCTTTCCATCTCAATGTCCGTGCGATTCGCGATCTCCTCGACCGCCGCATCTGTCGTGCGTTGGCCGTCGAAGAGATGCAGCACGTCAAGTAGTTTTCTAGGCGTCGAGCCGCCCTGCTCCTCTCGGTGTACTCGGTGCTGTTCTGCGTTTTTGCCGTTTATATCGGGCATGCCTTGCTGACCGATGTTGGACCAGCGCTGCTACGGACTTATCCGTCTGCCCTCGTGCGCTTGCGTGGCGCCGTTGAACAACGACCGATCGCGTGCCGGCCTATCCTAGCCGCTGCGCTCTCAGTTCTGTGGCGAACTCTCGTCGCGTACGCCCTCCTGCGGTTCGTGTATCGCTCGATCGCTCGGCCGATAGGTCAGCTCGCGTCAACTGCACGAGGCTGGATTGTGCGCCATCGTAGACGGCGCACGGTGTTAGGCCGCCGACATTTTCGTAAGACTCGTTCCGACACATGCGTGGACAGGGCCGCGTTTGTAGTGGAACGACCGCTGCAAGCGCGGTTAGTACGCCCCTTGATGCAAGCCACCGACATTGGGACTGACCATTTAGAGGCGTGAAAATGGCGACGAGTGCTCATCCCGGCGGGCTTGTGATCCCTGCTGCCCATCGGTTACTGACACCGATTCAACTGATGGCGCGGCGCCCACTCGGTCGCTGGTCTGAGGAGCTACTCGGGTTCTTAAATGACGCTACTTCCACGCGTCGCCGTATTCCATCGTTCGAGCACTGCCAAGCCGTAATCGGTTACACCAATCAGGCTGCTTTGGTGCAAGCACATGCAGGGCTTGTTGGTAATGCGGATGCCCTCTGCGATCAACAGATCAGGTGGCTGCAGGCAATTGCGACTTGTCACGGCATGCCGTCGGTCCTGCTCCTGATAGTCCAGCCCTGGATCAACAAGGGGCGCCTCGCTGGCCGTCGGGGGGATATCAATCTTGCGCTCCGGTGCTTCACCGAGGTACGCGCCTATACCGCGCGCGAAACACCGTTGCTTGCCGGATGCGAGATCGGCGATGAGTTCTGGCCACTTCTAGATTGGGATCGGACCAAAGCGGCCGAGTTCGGCGAGCTCGTACTCGCGTTTGAATCGCTGAGCGTGTTCCTCGCACAGCAACGCTATGACGATGTGCTGCGGTTCGAAGCAATATTCAGTCACCGGATTGTCGCCACGAAGGCCACGTATGCTTTGCAAGAAGCCTCTGTCGTCGCGTTAGGCCAGAGTGACGATCCGGATCGAGCGGTCCATCAAGCTCGGTTATATGAGCGAAGCGCAGAGCCACGGCAGAAGCTAGTGTTTCGATATCGTGCTGCTGAGGTCCGTGCCCTTGCGAACGAAATCGACGCAGCTGCCTCCGAGTTCAACGAGCTCATTCGCATTTGCCGAAAGCTGCGCATCGACGACCGCAGGTCGGTCGCGTTTCTCCTTCTGGTGCAGCAAATCGTCCGGGCGGCCTGGATGGTCGCAGCCAGTCCAGAGGCGCGCGCGGTAGCCGAGGAGGTGATTGCAGGGGCCCGTAGGCTAGATGACGAGGTGGTAGCGATAGAAACACTGCAACTGCTTGCCAGAGAAGAGACCGGGCAACGAGACACTGCCGCGGCGATGCAGCTACGGGAGAATCTCGCGAGCACTGGCTACGCGCGCTTCCGAGCGGCGCGGAATGTCGTAGCATGCCAACCAGTTGTGAATGAACTGTTTCGAACGGCGATGCGCGCAATGCACCTGCCTCAATAGATGCCATCGGCGCCGGTGCCTAACGTCGGCGGATTCGACACTCATTCCCGTCGCGACTGGACGTCTGTGCCTGAGTTTGGCGAAGGCGGCAGAACGCGTGAGGTATTAGCGTCGCAATTCCGAATTCTATGGACAGTTAGGCGCTTTCTATCTGTAGAATCCCGCCGCCCCAGCTCGCCTTTGTGACTTAGGCGATCGCAGCGGCCCGACACAACGAGGCCCGCGTACGACACGCGGGCCTCGTCTTGGCTAACGAAGAACCAGCGGGAGCTCAGAACGCCGCCAGCTCCCGGTAGGCGCGAACGAAATCGTCGGTCTGCGGCAGGATCGCATCCTCGAGCGACGGCGCATAGCCCACGAACGTGTCCGTGGATGCCACGCGCTTCACCGGCGCGTCGAGCCACGCAAAGCACTCGTCCGCGATCGCCGCCGCGATCTCCGCGCCGTAGCCCCACGAGAGCGAATCCTCGTAGGCCACGATCACCCGCGATGTCTTGCGCACCGACGTCATCACGGCGTCGCGATCCCACGGCGAGAGCGTCCGCAAGTCGATCACCTCGACGTCGATGCCGTCCTCCGCCACTTTGTTCGCCGCCACCAGCGCGCGCTGTACCGTCGCGCCGTACGTGACTAACGTGATGCCCGCGCCCTCGCGCAGAATCTTCGCCTTCCCGAACGGAATCATGAAGTTCGGCCCCGGATTGCGGCCCTTGTTGTACGTCTGGCGATAGAGATGCTTGTGCTCGAGGAAGATCACCGGATCATCGCAGCGAATCGCGGTGCGCAACAGTCCGTTCGCATCGAGCGCGGTGGCCGGGCAGACGACGCGCAGCCCGGGACAATGCGTGAACAGCGACGCCCCGGTCTGCGAGTGATAGATCGCGCCGCGGATGTAGCCGCCGTACGTCACGCGCACCACGGCCGGCGCGCTGAATTCGTTGTTCGAGCGCCAGCGCATGGTCGCGAGCTCGTTGCGAATCTGCATGTACGCGGGCCAGATGTAGTCGAAGAACTGAATCTCGACCACCGGCTTGAACCCGCGCACCGCCAAGCCGACCGCGCGGCCGGCGATGTTCGCTTCGGCTAACGGAGAATTGTAGACGCGGTCGCCGCCGAATTCCTTCTGCAAGCCCCACGTCACCTTGAACACGCCGCCCTTGCCTTTCACCTTGCCGAGGTACTGCGAGCGCGATGCGTCGGCCACGTCCTCACCGAACACGAGGATGTTCCCGTCGCGGTGCATTTCGTCTTTCATGCACGCGTTGAGCAGATCGACCATCGTCGTCGGCTCGCCCGAGAACTTGGGATCGTCTTCGGTGTCGAATTGTTCGCTCGTCGGATCGACGTCGGGCGAGTACACGGCGTAGAGCACCGTGTCGGCCGCCGGCTGCGGCTGGGGGAGCGCGTCATCCGTTGCCGCGAGGATCTCCGCGTCGACCTCGGCTTTGAGCGCCTCGAGGTCCTTGTCGCTGATGTGGCCTTCGGCCACGAGCCACTTGGGGAAGGTGACTAACGGATCGCGCGCCGCGTCCGCTTCGCGCTCCTCGGGCGGCCGGTACATCGTTTCCTGGTCGGACAACGAGTGCGAGTACGGCCGGATCACGTGCGCGTGCACCAACGCCGGCCCGCGGCGTGCGCGCGCGTACGCGACGGCCTTGCTCATCGCCGCGTAGCTGGCCACCACATCGCAGCCGTCCACCTCCTCGATGAACAGCCCCGGCATCGCCGCGAGCAGCTTCGAGATGTTGCCGCCCGCCGTGTTCACTTCGACCGGCACCGAGATCGCGTAGCCGTTGTCTTCGATGAGATAAACGACGGGCAGGCCGAGGTTGCAGGAGGTATTCAGCGATTCCCAGAACTCGCCTTCGCTGGTCGTGCCATCGCCCGCCGACACGTACGTGACTTCATCGGACTCGAAGCCTTTGGTGATCGAGAGCAGTGATGCGCGGAGCGACGCCTCGGCGCATCCGGTGGCGTGCAGAAACTGGGTGCCGGTGGGCGACGATGACGATACGATGTTGAGGCGCTTGCTGCCCCAGTGGCTGGGCATCTGCCGGCCGCCGGAACTGGGGTCGCGCGCGGCGCCCACGGCCTCGTACAACATCTCGGCCGGCGTCACACCTAACTGGAGACACAGGGCGCGGTCGCGGTAGTACGGGAAGAACCAGTCGTGCCCGGGCCGCAGCGCCATGCCGGCGGCCGTCAACACCGCTTCGTGACCGGCGCCGGAGATCTGAAAGAAGATCTTGTTTTGTCCCTTGAGCTGGATCTCTTTGTCGTCCAGCCGTCGCGACAGATACATGGTCCGGTACGCCGCAATCAGCTGATCGCGGGTGAGCGCCGCGGCGCCGCGACGCTCGGCACGTGTTTGAGTAGCCATGAGCCCCTGTGTGAGTGAAGCCAGCACCTGAATTTACCATTCACGACGGAGGATGGGCAGCCGAATCGCGACGACGGGCCGCGTCCGAGCCGCCCGTGAGGGCCGCGCCGGCGGCGTGCCGTGCAGCCGGCCTCTTTGCGGGACGCACGAGCCGGGGGAGCGGCACGTTCGCGAGGCGCCGGGTCGGTCTTTTGCGACGAGACGACGGGCTCGCTAGCTTCGCGCCATGGGTGTTCCTCACGTGACCGATCAGATCTCGCCGGCCATCGAGGCGGTATTGATGCGATTCGCCGCAATGGTGCGCCGGATCGGCATCCGTCACGGGTTGTCGGAGAGCGACGTCGACGAAGTGTTTCAGGAAGTGCGCATCCGGTTGTGGCGCGCGAGGGCGGAGGGCTCGAATCGCGGGGCCGACGGTGTATCGTTGGGCCCGGTAGGTGGTGAGCAGATTTCCTCGGTCGGTTCGTCTTACTTGTACCGGACGGCGGTGTCGGCGGCGCTCGACGTGCTGCGGCGCCATCGCCGGCCGCGGGAGGATGCGTTGGAGGACGTTGGGCAGGACCCTGCCGCGCCCTCGCGTCGCGAGCCTGAACGGTCGCTGGAGTCGTCGGAGTTGGCGCAGCAGGTGGCGCGTGCGATCGACACGATCACGCCGTCGCGCCGGCCGGTGGTTCGCATGTATCTGGCCGGCTACACCCGTGAAGAGATCGCCGGGCTATTGGGCTGGTCGGAGGCCAAGACGCGCAATCTGCTGTATCGCGGGCTCGCCGATCTTCGCGAGCGCCTAACGCAGCAAGGGATCGGACCGGAGGCGGAAAGATGACAGACGCACGGCTGCAGGAGCTGTATCGGGAGGCGTTGGCGGCGCGCGACGCGTCGCCCGGCACATCGTGCCCGCAGCCGGAGGCGCTGCAGGCGCTCGTCAACCGGGACGGCACCGAGCAGGAGCGCTTGGCGACGCTCGATCATGCGTTCGCGTGCGCGTCGTGCAGTCAGGAGCTCGAGCTGCTCCGGGCGCTGCGCGCAGCGGCGCCGACGGTGCGCCCTTCCCGTCTGGCGACTCCCTGGGTCATTGCTGCATCCGCGATCATCGCGGTGGCGGCGGCGGCCATCGCGCTCCGGTCGACATCGACGGGCAGGACCGAGATGCGCGGGCCGGCCGCACGCGGAGTCGTGCTGGCTCCGACGATCGCGCACGCTTCGGTGCTCCGCTGGCACGCCGTGCCGCGCGCGGTGTCCTACCTGGTCGAAGTGATGGACGGGCAGGGTGCGGTGCTCGCCGCCGGAACCACGGCCGACACGTCGTTCGCCCTCCCGACGCGTTTGCGGGGGTCGCCGGTGCCGAACGAGCAGTGGTGGGTGCGCGCGCGATTGTCGGACGGCAGCGAAGTGCGCTCGGCGATCGTGCCCGTGGGGCCGCGGTAGCGGCCTAACGCAACGCCGGGGCCGCCACGTCGTTAGGCTGCCGGCGGCGCTCGCCCGCGCGCTGGTCGGTGTTCGACGCTAGCGCCACCACGGCCAGCCGAAGAGGCCGCGCGCCTGACGGAGCGGCACGCGCACGGTCGGGTTGCCGACGAGCCGGAACGCGGCCCATTCGCGCGGCGGCGCGCCATTCTTCATCGCGTCGAGCGCCGCCTCCCGCAGCGCATCCGCTACGGTTCGGCCGTCCGCGAGCGCGGAATAGAACGCGACGATCATCGGCACCGTGCGTTCGTCGTCCACCGGCCATTCGGTGGCCAGCACCGAGCGCGCGCCGGCCTGGAGCAGCGGCGCCGTGAGTCCGCGCACACCCTCGCCGCCTAACACAGCGCCGCCGGCCGTGTGACATGCCGACAGCACCACGAGGTCGGCGTTCAGCTGCAGCGCCGCGAGGTCGCCGTCGCTCACGAAGCCATCGCTGCCGCTGCCGGGCGCGAGCGCCAAGCCGGCGTGCGAGATGCCGTTGTCGTCGGTCACCGCGTGCGTCGCGAAGTGGATCACGCGATACGACGCGAGAGGCGTCCGCTCGAGAAACGCCGCGCTCGCATCGCCGCGCAGACGAATCACCGCGTCCGAGGCAAAGCGCGCCACCGCGCGCACCTCGCGCGCCGTCCCTGGCAGACGCGGCAGCGATGCATCGTGCGCCGTCGCCGCGCGCAGGGCGATCGGGCCCGCGCCACCATCGTCCTCGCCGGCGAACTGCGGATCGCCGAACGCGAGAAGCCGCGCCGGCCCGGACGGGGCCGGCCGCTGCCACAACATCACGGACACGGCGGCCGACGGCACCGTAGCGATAGCGTAGCGCTCGATCGCCCAGCGGCCATCATCGAGGACGAGAGCCTGCATCGGCACCGACCACAGCGCCTCGTCGGGCACGACGACCAGATTGGTTACTCCGGACGGCAGATCGCGAAGCGCAGGCTCGAGCATCGCTTTGCCTAACTGCCTCGCCAGCTCGCGCACGTGTCCGCCGCTCTCGATCAGCGCCTCGAATCGCGCGGCGGCGTCGCGCACCGAATCGAGCGGCGTCAGCACGTGTACGCGCACGCGATGCCGCGTGAGCACGAACACGGTGGTCGGCTGACCCGCGCGACCGGCAACGTATTCGAGCACGGCCGTCCGGTCGTCGGGAAGCGCGCGCTGCACGTCGGCCGCCGTGACCGGCGCCGTCGCCCCGGGGACGTCGGCGTTGTCGCCGGCGGCAAGCCGCAAGCCGGCGGCGCGCGACAAGCGGTCGCGCAGCTCGCGGGCGCGGCGGCGTTCGGCGAGCGCGAACGCCTGCTCCACGCGGCCCGCCTGCGCGATGCCCGCGATGAGCATCGCGATCGCCGGCGGCCGCCCGCCGAACGCATCGCGTACCTGAAACGCCAGCTGCTTGAGCTGTTGATCGCCGAGCGTATTGCGCCACGCGTCGAGCTGCGCGCTGGCTTCGCCTAACCGTTGCTCGGCGGCGATCGTGTCGCCCCGGCGCAGGAAGGCTTCGGCGGTCAGCGCTTGCGACAGGTAGCGCCTAACGTGCTGCGAGCTGTCGAGCGTCGCCAGGTCGGCGCGAAACCGGCGCGCCGCTTCGCTCCACTTGCCCTGGCGCAGCGCGAGCACGCCGTAGAAAAAGTCTTGTCCCGAGGCCCAGCCGGTGGCGCCTCCTCGCTGGAACGCGACGCGCTGCGCGTCGAGCTCGCGCCGCGCCACCGGCCAGTCGCGCTCGCGCACCGCGAGGTCGGCCAGCGCCAGATGCGCGCCCGCGATGCCTAACGCATTGCGGTCCCGTCGGGCCAGGCCCAACGCCACCGTGTACTGGCGGCGCGCCGCCGCCGTGTCGCCGATGTCCAACGCGACCTGCCCGCGCAGCCCGATCGCCGTTGCCAGTCCCCATTGGTCTTTCGTCGCGCGGAACGACGACTCGGCGCGGGCCGCGCGATCCTCGGCCGACGGCAGGTCGTTCATCGAGAGCGAGATCTGACTCAGGTTCACCAACGACCACGCCAGCGATGAGAGATTGCCCGAGGCCTCCGCCTCGCGCACCGCGTGCTGCAAGAGCTGCTGGGCGCGACCGTAGTTGGCGATTGAGACTTCCATGAACCCGTGCCACTGCAGCATCGACGACAGCCCCGAGCGCTCGTGCGCATTCTCGAGCATCGCCTCGGCGCGCGTGAGCAGAACGGCCACGGTGTGCATGTCGCCTTGCCGCACGTAGTCCTGTGCCAGAATCCACGTGCATCGCGCCTCGAGACGTGTATCCCCCGCGCGCCGCGCGAGCGCGATGCCCTGGGTGGCCAGCGCCGCCGCGGTGCGCTCGCCCGTGCGCGCCGCCAGCGCCGCGCGCTCGCAGCGCCACGCGGCGTCGAGCGCGGGGTCGCGCGGTACGTTGCGGCCGAGGCTGTCGAGCATCGCTGCCTCGACTTCGCCGCCTAACGTTCGACCGCGCGCCATCGCGACGCCGAGCGTTGCATCGAATTCGGCCGGCCGATCGCGCGCCGCGCGCGCGATCGCCGCCGCGTCCACGAACATGGATTCGGCCTGGGTCAGCAGCCCCCGGCTGAACAATCCTTTGCCGCGCTCGAGCGCACCGTACGCCGCGAAGCTGTCGGGCGGAGTGCCGGCGCTCACCAGCCGGCCGAAATACTGCGTCGCCCTGGGAAAGTCGTAGACCCGCTCGGCGAGGAGTTCGAGTGCGAGCAGCGACCCGCGGTCGTTCGGGTCCTGGCTCAGCCGGACCAACCACATCTCGCGCGCTTCGGCCGCACTGTCATGCTCCACCGCCCGTGTCACCGATGCAACGATCTGTGTCGGCGACCCCGCGTTCACGGGGGAGGGGGCCGACTGAAAGAGAGCGGCAACGGCCAGTGCGGCGCGGATGAGAATCATCTGGCTACTAATACAGATCGGCTGGCTTGCGCAGCAAGAGTAGCGCTGCATCGTCGGGCTGCGTCGATGGCACCAGCCGTGCGTAACAACGCAGTCTCAACGGAGGGAGGCTCCATGAATCGCCCCGGCACCAACCACTGCATCTTCTGCGACATCATCCAAGGCGCCGCAGAAGTCTCGATGTGCTATGAAGATCGTGATGCCCTCGCATTCATGGACATTCAGCCGGTGAACCACGGACACGTGCTCGTGGTCCCGCGCCAGCACTACGAGTCGCTGCTCGATCTTCCGTCAGACCTCGGCATGCACTTGTTCTCGGTCGCCATGGAGCTCGGACCGGTGGTCAGACGGGTGAGCGGAACCGAGGGAATGAATCTGGTGGTCTCGAGTGGCGAGTCGGCGGGCCAGGACGTGTACCACTTCCACATCCATCTGATACCGAGACGCGTCGGCGATGGATTCGACGTCCCCTTGCCATTCCCGGGCTCATCCATGCCGGACCGCACGCAGCTCGACGCGACGGCGGCCCGCATCATTGCGAGCTTGCGCGATCCGATGAAGAAGGGACGCGGGGTGCCGCAGCTCAGCGCTATCTGAGCGCCGCACGCCTGCTCGACAGGAGAGGCTTAGTCCGCCTTTCTCACAGCCGCCACCGCGCCCGCCAGTTCGTGCGCGGTGATGCTCAGTTGCGTCGCGGCATCGTTGAGCGCTTCGATTGCGCTTTCCTGCTGGGTGCTGGCGCCGGCGACGACGTCGGTCTCCATCGCCGCGTGCGATGCGTCCTGCTGAGCGCCTGCGAGCGCCAAGGCCATGATGTCGGAACGCTGCGCGTTTTCGCGCGCCGCATCGACGATGCGATACCCGGCTGATGCCACCGTCTCCGACGCCGCCACGATGCGGTCGAGCTCATCGACCCAACCGCTGCTCGCTTGGGCGACGCCCAAGACTTCTTCTCTCGTGCGCTGCATGAGCGTCACAGCCCGATCGAGTGCCGCGCGAATCTCACGCACCGCGCGGTCCATTGCTTCCGCTTCCGCGGCGCTGCGGTCGGCGAGCGCACGGATCTCCTGCGCGACCACCGCGAATCCACGTCCGTGCGTCCCGGCACGCGCCGCTTCGACGGCGGCGTTCAAGGCCAGCAACCCGGTTTGGTCGGCGAGCGACGTGATCGTCTGACCGAACTTCTGCACGGCGCTCGAGACGTCTTGAAGCCGCGACACTTCCTGCGCGCCTTCCTGTACGATCGCGGCCGCGGCGGTGAGCTGCGCGGAGGCCTGCTCCGTGGCGCCGCGCACCATGCGCGAATCCTTCAGCATCTGCTCGCCCTTTATCTGCGTGCCGCGTCCCTCGGACACCGTGCTCTCGGCCACTTCCTGCGCCGCACGCGCTTCGTCCGCGCCCTTGGACAGCGTGTCGGACAGCGCGCGCACCGTCGAGGCGAGCATGCGCGCGGTATTGGCGCTTTCCTGGGAGGATGCGTGCAGCTGCTGCGTGGTGGCGGTGATCGCCTCCACGTGCTGCGTCATGTGCTCGGACGCATCGAGCACCGGCTGGATGAGCGAGTCGAGCGACAACGACAGCGCGAGCTGCGGCGCGACGCCGTCGAGCAGCTGCGCGTCGTAGTCGCGATACATGTCGGTGCGCGAATGCCTAACGATCCACAGGCCCACGAGCCGGTCGCCGTACTTGAGCGGCACCGCGATCTCGGAGCCCGCGTGCCGCGTGACCTCGTTGAGATCGGCGCCGGCATCGCGGCGCGTCACTGCGCGGCCGCGCTGGAGGGCGAGCGCGGGCATGCCCTGGTCGGCCGGGAATCGCAGGCCGGGCAGATGCGTGTTCCCGCTGTCCGTGAGCACCACGAATTGGCGCGCCGCCTCGTCGAACCGCGCGATGCCCATCTCCTCCCAGGGCACGAGCGTGCGCGTCAGCGCCTCGATGTCGCTCATCGCGCGGTGCAGCTCCGGCCTCGCGCTCATGACGCGCGAGAGTTGCTGCACCATCTGCAGACTTTCGCCTAACGCACCCTTCTTGACCAGCCAATGGGTGAGCGCGGCCACGCCGATCAGAATGCCGCCTTCCACGAAATACCACCGCGAGTCGGCCCGGCTGTACGCGAGCCGCATGGCCGTCAGAGCCAGCAGCGTCGCGAGCACCGAGACCGTGCTCTCCCAGCGCGCCGTCAGCCGGGCGTCCACCCACGCGATGGCCGGCGACAATCGCAATTGCAGGTAGAACGTCGCGTTCAGAATGCCGATGAACAGGCAGATGAGCAGCGCCAGCCGCCACGAGTTGGACGAGACGAACATGCTCGCGCCCAACTGGCCGTTGGCCACCCAGTAGTACGCCATCCCGCTCAGGCTGCACGCCGTGCAGAAATGCGCCGCGTTGCCCACCGCATTGCGCAGCGGCAGCCGTCGCACGGCGACGTCGCCGATCAGAATGCCGATCCCCGCGGCCAGCGCGCCCGCCGCCCATCCGAGCGCGACCACGGCCGCGATGCCGGCGCCGACCGCAAAACTGGCGAATCCCTTTCCGGGAAGCGGAATCCCGAACGCTCGAGTCGCAATCGCGACCACGAGCAGCAGCGCCGCCCCGAGCCACGGAAACGGACGCGCATACTGGTGAAACGCGAAGCCCACCGGAATGGCGAACGCGGCAAATACGACAACCGACCGGCGGACAGTCTCGTCTGTCAGCCAGGCAGGGCGGTTCGGCAGCAGAATGGCGGGTTCGGCGGTGGTCGACGTCATCGCTCGCCCAACGGCGACCGCGTCGAGCGACGCGGAGGTGGGGGTAGGTCGTTACGGAGCGGACAACCGCGTCGGTCTTGCGCGGATGGCACTTGGAGTGCAATGCTGTGACGCACGGCTCACTTGTAGCGTCACGCTTTCCGAGGATCATGAGCACTCACGGTCCGCGACGAAGGACATCAACGGATCGATCACGCGTCGAGCGCGATGCACGATCGAATGAACGTGCCTCCGCGGCTCGTTTTTCCAGCGACGCCCAGCTCGGGAGATCCCCGATGCTGGGCGTCGCTGCTTTTCGGCGAGGTGCAATGTCACGGCATGCTCTTCACCGCATCGTCCCTCCACTCCCGCGCTGCACACGCGGGCTTCACCGTAAACCTCTGCATCCCCGTCGCTGTGAGGAAAAACGCGCGCTCAAGCGCGCGATGATGCGCGACTGTTGCCGCCGCTGCGTGTACTGCGGCGCTCCGTTGGATCTTGCGATCGCCACCATCGACCACGTCTATCCCCTCGCACACGGCGGCGCGCACGTTCCCGGCAACCTCGTCGTGGCGTGCGCACCCTGCAATCGAATGAAGGGCGACATGCTGCCCCATGAGTTTTTCATTCGCTATCCCGTGGCCGGTCTCAATTTTCTGACGTACGCGCGCGTGGTTCACCGCGCGCTCAAACGCGGCGCGCGCCGGGCGATCAGCCTGGCCTACGCGGCGTAGCGACGCAGCCGCCGGCGGCGAGCCTCGCCGCCGGTCAGGCCCAGATTTTGTCGAGGAGCGCGTGCAGCTCGCGCGGCGCGAACGGCTTTTGTAGGTAGGCCACGACGCCCATCGTGTCGCCGATCTTGTCGCGCATCGCGTACGCTCGCGTGCTCGAGAACATCACCGGGATGTCGAGCGACGGATAGTCGCGACGCAAACGCTCGAGGAATGCCGGGCCGTCCATCACGGGCATGTTCACGTCGAGCACGATGAGATCGATCGCGGGTCGCTGCTCCACCTGCGCGATGGCCTCTTCGCCGTTCGAGGCGTAAAGCACCTCGAGCGAATCGCCCGGATAAGAGGCGAGGGCCGCCGTGTACGCCTTCTGAAACAGAGCCGAGTCCTCGACCACAAGCACCGTTTTCGACATCACGGCTCCAGAATAGAGGACGGTTCGCGCACCTCAGCGACGAACCTGCGCCAAACCTCGCAACGCCGGGATCGTTGCGTCCTTAGGTCGCGCGCGTCGATGACATGCATCAGAGGCGCCGCCCGCGCCGGCCGCGCCGCCTCTCGTGCCTCGCCACCACACTCGCGTTCCCGCTCCGCGTGTCATCATCATCACGTCGCGTTCCTCGCGCCCTTCTCACGCGCTTCGACGAACTGAGCGCCGCTCTCGGGCGGCTCGGTGTTTCGGATCTCGAAACCCGTGGCGCACTCCGTGGCGACGTGATGCGACTCATCGAGCAGGTGCCCGTCCGCGAATCGCGCGCCTGCGTGTCGCTCCGATTGGTTGCCGAGGCCTTGCGACCGGACCGCGATCGCGGCGAGCGGCAGGCGGCACTCCACCGGGCGGCGCAGGTGCTGCTCGATGCGGTGCGCACCTACCTCGCCTCACCCAAAGCGCCGGACCGGCTGTCGATGGTGGAAGGTCCCGAGCGCTCGATCATCGCCATCATGCGCAACCTGACAGAAGCGTCGCCTGCGCTCAAGCCCCGCACGTCGGATCTCATCGGGATGTCGGACCGCAAACCGCACGCGTTGCTCGCCCGTGCCGACGGCCTCCTTCCGCTATCCGTGCCCGACGACACCGACAGCGCGCTGCTCGGCGATTTCTGCGACGAGGCGCGTGAATACATCGAGAGCGCGGAAGCCGCGATGCTCGTGCTGGAGCGCGAGCCCGACGACATCGAGGCCGCGCAAACGGTGATGCGCGCGTTCCACTCGATCAAGGGCACGGCCGGCTTCCTCAAGCTCGATGGACTCGTCGCCCTCGCGCACCACGGCGAGTCGCTGTTAGGCGAGCGTCGCCAGCGCGACGGGTTTGCGGGGCGCATCGCGGCTCTGTCGCTGCGCGCGCTCGATGCGCTTCGCGACACCGTCCAATCGCTCGATGCGTCGCGCGACGGCCTTCCACTCGCGTATCCCCCCGATTTCGTCGACGTGCTGCGCGAGCTCGAGAACGCGGACGCCGTGCCGGCCGTGCCGGGCGCAATACCGGCGGCACCGCGCGGCGCGACGGCGGCGGTCGCGCGCGACAGCGGCGCCACGCACACGGCGCGGGTGCGACTCGACCGGCTGGATGCGTTGGTCGATCTCGTCGGCGAGTTGGTCGTGGCGCACTGGATGATCGCCCAGGACCCGGCCGCGGGACACGACCATCCCGAGCTGTCGCGAAAAGTCGCGCACGCGGGCAAGCTCGTGCGCGACCTGCACGACATGAGCATGGGCCTGCGCATGGTGCCGCTCCGGGGAACCTGCAACAAGCTGGTGCGCATCGCGCGCGATCTCGCTCAACGCGCGGGCAAAGAGGTCGAGTGCCGGGTCGAGGGGGAGATGACCGAGCTTGACCGCAACATGGTGGAGCTCGTGGCCGATCCACTCATGCACATGGTCCGCAACGCGATCGACCACGGGATCGAATCGCCGGCCGAGCGTCAGGCCCTCGGCAAGCCGGCCACCGGATGCCTAACGCTGCGCGCCACACAGATGAGTGGGCACGTGGTGATCGCCCTGAGCGACGACGGTCGCGGATTGCAGCGCGGACGGATACTCGAACGCGCGCAGGTGCGCGGTCTCGTCCGACCGGGCGAGCAGCCCAGCGAGGAAGACGTGCTCGATCTCATCTTCGCGCCCGGCCTGTCGACGGCCGATCGCCTCACGGACGTATCGGGGCGCGGGGTGGGGATGGACGTCGTGCGCCGCAACATCCAGGCGCTCCACGGCCGGGTGGATGTCCAGTCCGAGCCGGGCCGTGGAACGACGTTCACGATCCGCGTCCCGCTGACGCTGGCCATTACCGACGGGATGCTCGTCCGCGTGGGCGCCGAACGATACATCGTGCCCACGACGAACGTCATCGTGAGCTTCCGCCCCGACCGCAGCGCGCTGTTCAGCGTGGGCGGCCGCGGCGAGATGGTGCGCCTGCGGCAGGACGTGCTTCCGTTAGTCCGCTTGCACGCGCTGTTGGGCGTCGACGGGGCGTGCGAAGATCCGACGGCGGCGCTGCTCATGGTCGTCGGCGCCGGCGAGCGCCGTTCGGCGCTGCTCGTCGACGCGATTCTCGGCCAGCAGCAAGTCGTCGCCAAAGCCGTCAACGCGGGGATCGGCGACATCCCCGGCATCGCCGGCGCCGCGATCCTTGGCGACGGCCGCGTCGGCCTCATCCTCGACGTGCCGCAGGTGCTCGAGCTCGCGCGGCGCGCCCAACCGTTCACCGGCACGCAGGCGGTCGCATGAGCGCGGCGGCAGGGAAATACGTTACGTTCTTTCTCGGCGCCGAGGAGTACGGCATGGAAATCCTCGCCGTGCACGAGATCATCGGTGTGCTTCCGATGACGCGCGTGCCGCGCACCCCGCCGTTCGTCCGCGGCGTGATCAACCTCCGCGGCCGCGTCATCTCGATCATCGATCTGCGCCGGAAGTTCGACTTGCCGCCGTGCGAGCCCGGACCGACGAGCTGCATCATCGTGGTGGCCGCGCACGCGGCGCACGTGGGCCTGCTCGTCGATCGCGTCTCCGAAGTGGCCGACATCGGCGCCGCCGACATTGCCCCGCCGCCTCCGTTAGGCGCCGGCGCGCGCACGGAGTACCTGGTCGGCGTCGCCAAGTCCGGCGCCCGCGTCCGACTGCTCCTCGACATCTCGCGCGTCATCGACGCCGGCGACCTCGCGGCCGCCGGTGCGCCGAGCGGCGCGCCGACCGCTGCCTAACCAAAGCCTCCTCGAGCCGGGATCGATGGCCATGACCATGAATTGGTTCTACAACCTGCGCATGCGCTGGAAACTGACGGTCGCCTTCGCGGCGGTGTTCGCGATGGTGCTCGCTCAGGGCATCTACGTGCACCGCGCCATCACCACGGGCGCGGCGGATCGGGCCGCCACGCAGCACGTCATCGACGTGATCGACGGCGCACAGGATGCGCTGTCCGGACTCCTGACCATGGATGCCGGCTTCCGCGGCGCGATGCTCGGCGAAGGCGATGGGGCCGCGCGCGACGCCGACCAGGGGTGGTCGACGTTTCGCCGCCAGGTCGACTCGCTCGAGCGCCTGTCCACCGACGACCCCGCGCAGCACGCACGGTGGCAACAGCTCGATGCGTCAGGCACGTCGCTCCACGACGACATCATCGCGCCGGCGCTTCACGCCCGGCGTGCAGCCACGGGAACCGTTTCTGCCGGAGCGGTCGGCGAACAGCAGCAGCTCGACGACATGCGGCGGCTCATCCTCGCCGGCATCGCACAGGAGCAGAGCGTCCAGGCCGCCGTCCGCGCGGCAGGCGCCGAGCGAGATGCCAACGTGCGGCGCGCGCTCGAATGGGGCTCCATCGTCACGATGGTCGTGACGCTGATCGCGGCGTTCGTTCTCGAGCGCGGCATCAATTGGCCGGTGTCCGAGCTGTCGACCAAGATGGACCTGATCGCACAGGGACAGGTCGACGTCGACGTCTGGGTTACGTCGCACGACGAGATGGGCGATCTGGCGCAGGGACTCCGGCGCATCATCGATGCCCAACGGGAATTTGCCGCGGTCGCGCGCCACCTCGGCGAAGGCGACATCGGCGTGGCCGTCACGCCGCGCGGGCCCAACGACGTGCTCAGCCACTCGTTCCAGGAAATGGTCGAGGCGCTCGCCGGCCTAACGCGAGAGGTGCGCGCGCTCATCGACGCCGCCAAGCAGGGCGAGCTCGCCACGCGCGGCAACGCGACCCGCTTTCGCGGAACCTTCCACGACCTCGTCGCCGGCTTCAACGAGACGCTGGACGCCGTCATCGCGCCCGTGCACGAAGCGGCCGAAGTGCTCGACCGCGTGGCCGCACGCGACCTGCGCGCCCGCGTGCGCGGCGAATACCGTGGCGAACACGCGCGCATCAAGCAAGCGCTGAACAAAGCGCTCGGCCAACTCGACGAAGCGCTCGCCGAAGTCGCCATGGCCGCCGAGCAGGTCGCGGCCGGCGCCGGCCAGGTGAGCGCGGGCAGCCAGCTCCTCGCGCAGGGCGCGGCAGAACAGGCGAGCTCCCTCGAGGAAGTGTCGAGCAGCCTGCAGGAGATGGGCGCGATGACGCGCCAGAACGCGCTCAGCGCCCGCGATGCGCGGCAGCTCAGCGAAGCGGCGCGCGAAAGCGCCACGCGCGGCGCGCATAGCATGAAGCGGCTCGCCGATGCCACCGATCGCATCACCGGCGCAGCGGCCGCCACCGCGCGCATCGTGAAAACGATCGACGAAATCGCCTTCCAAACCAACCTTCTCGCCCTCAACGCCGCGGTCGAAGCGGCGCGCGCCGGCGATGCGGGCCGCGGCTTCGCGGTGGTCGCCGAAGAAGTACGCAACCTTGCCATGCGCAGCGCCGAAGCCGCGAAGAACACGGCATCGTTGATCGAGGAGTCCGTGAAGAACGCCGAGAGCGGAGCGGTGATCAATCGCGAAGTCATGGCGAGCTTCGGCGACATCACCGAGCACGTCAACAAGGTCGGCGCGGCGATGGCGGAGATCGCGGCCGGCTCCGAGCAGCAGAGCCAGGGCATCGAACAGATCGCGGCCGGCGTCGAGCAGATGAACGGCGTGACGCAGCAAACCGCCGCCAACGCCGAGGAATCTGCGAGCGCGGCCGAGGAGTTGTCGGGACAGGCAGAAAAAATGGAGACGCTGGTCGGGCACTTCCAGCTGGCGACCGCGCCCGCGACGCCGCGCCGCGAAACCACCGCGCGCGCGAACCGCCGCACGCCGCATCGAGGCGTGCCCGCCGGCCCGTCGCCGATTCGTCCGATCGCGCCGCGCGGCACGGTGGGCCGCCACGCGTTCGGCACGCCGCCGTCGCCTGCGCCTAACGCAACGCCGCACCCGTTCGACCTGGGCGATGATGACGTTCTCGAGGAGTTCTGACGCGCCGGCCGCCGACCGTCAGGCGGCCGTGTGGTCGCTCATTCCTCCGCTCCGGCCGCACGAGTTCCACCGGCTCCGCCAACTCTTGTACGAGACTTGTGGAATTCGGCTGCGCGCGGGCAAGGAAGAGCTCGTGCGCTCGAGACTCGGGCGCCGTGTCGTCGATATCGGCGCGCCGACGTTCTCGGCGTATCTCGACCGCGTCGAAAACGGTGCGATGCGCCGGGAATTCGCGGAGCTGGGCGAGCTCGTCGACGCACTGACCACCAACCAGACGGCATTCTTCCGCGAACCGGCGCACTTCGACTTTTTCACCGCCACCGTGCTCCCTGCGATGGCGCGCGGCAGCGCGCCGCTTCGCGTCTGGAGCGCCGGATGCGCGTCTGGCGAAGAACCGTTCACCATCGCGGTGCTCATGCGCGAACATCTGCCGCCGGAACGGTTCGCTTCGGCCCGCATCCTCGCCACTGACGTGTCGTCGCGCGCCCTCGCCCGTGCGCGCGCGGCCACGTACGGCGCCCGTGCGGTGGCCGCAATCCCGGCGACGTTGCGCCGGCGCATGGTCGATGTCACGTCCAGCGGCGATCGCTTCGTCGTGCGGGATGAGCTGCGCGCCATCGTTCGCTTCGCGCGGTTGAATCTCGTTCGCGACTGGCCCCTGCGCGGACCGTTCGACGCGATCTTCTGCCGCAACGTCATGATTTATTTCGATGCCCGGGTCCGACAGCGGCTGGTCGAGCGGTTCTGGCAGATGCTGGCGCCGGGCGGGCACCTGTTCGTCGGGCATTCCGAGAGTCTGGGCACCGTGACACACGGCCTGCGCTACGTGCAGCCGGCCGTGTACGTGCGTTAGGATGCGGGCGACGCGGGCGAATGGGGAGCGCATCGTGGGCGTGGGCGCGATGTGCGTGTCGAACACGGGCGAGCGGCTCGTGGCCCATGCGTTAGGCAGCTGCCTCGGCGTGGCGGTGTACGATCCGGTGGCGCGCGTGGGCGGCTTGCTGCACGTTCCGCTCCCCGCGTCCACCGACGACCGTGAGCGATCGCGCGACCGCCCGCTCGAGTACGTGGACACCGGCGTGGCGGCGCTCTTTCGCGACTGCTATCGGTTGGGCGCGAGCAAGGCCCGGCTGCGGGTCGCGGTGGCCGGTGGCGCGTCGGCCGGCGACGCCACGGCTGATGGTTTCCAGATCGGCAAGCGCAATCTGATCATGCTGCGAAAGCTGCTATGGAAGAATGGCATCCTGATCCACGCGCACGACGTGGGCGGCACCCGCGTGTGGCGCACTCTGTCGCTGGACCTTGCCACGGGCCGCGTCTGGCTCAAAACGCCGGACCGGGAGGGCGAACTATGATCGATCGAAGCGATGCCGCGGCGACCGCACAGGCGCCGTTGACCGTGCTCGTGGCGGACGACAGCCGCGTGATGCGGGCCATGATCATCCGTACGCTCCGGCTCACGGGGCTTCCGTTAGGCACGGTGCACGAAGCGGCCGACGGCGAAGCCGGCCTCGGTATCCTCGCGTCCGAGCCCGTCACCCTCGCGCTGGTCGACATCAACATGCCGCGCCTGAGCGGCCTGGACATGCTGGCGCGCCTCGGCCGGCCGACGGCGCGCGGGCCGCGGGTCATCGTCGTGTCGTCCGATGGCAGCGATGCGCGCGCGGCGCAGGTGATGGCGATGGGCCACGGCTTTCTTCACAAGCCGTTCGCGCCGGAAGATCTGCGCGACGCGGTGCTGCGCGCCCTTGGTGCACCCGACCATGACCGATAATTCGATCGCCCTCCGAGTGGCCGCCACCCTCGCCTTCGAGGAGCTCGGCCTGCTCTCCGTCGGCGCGGCCGTGGAAACGCCGAGCGGGCTCGACGCGCTGCCGGCCGCCGTGAGCGTCGCGTTCGACGGCGCGCACGCCGGGTGCCTCACGCTGCGGGTCTCGGACGACGTGTTCCGCGCCATCGCCGAAAACATGCTCGGCCTGGATGGCGAAGAGGCGGAGCCGTGGCGGTGGGATGCCCTGGGCGAGATGGCCAACGTGATCTGCGGCAACGCGCTGCCCTACATTCTGGGGCCGAGCGCGTGCCTAACGCTCGCGCCGCCGGCGCGCGGCGCGCCGGCCGAGACCGGAGGCGCGTCGCACATCGAGCTCGAAGTGGAAGCGGGTCGCGCCCGCGTCCTCCTCGAGCTGGCCGAACGGCGTCGTCAGTAGTCGACGGGCCTCAGCCAGCTTTCGCCGATGGCCGTGGAGCTCATGATCGCGACGCTGGGCAGCCGGCGCTTCCAGTGCGTGCGTTCGACGCGCCGGCGCACCAGCTCGACCTCGTCGCGCGCGAAGCCCCGCGCCTCGAGCTCCACCGGCGCGTAGCCGTGCAGCAGCCATTGCAGGATCAGGTCGGCCCGGGCGTACGAGATGCCCAGGTCGCCCTCGTCGGTCTGGCCGCTCACGAGGTCGGCGGTGGGCGGCTTGTCGATGATCGCGCCGGGCACGCCCAGGTGGCGCGCCAGCGCCCAGACCTGCGTCTTGTACAGGTCGCCTAACGGATTGAGCGGCGGCGAATCGTCGGCGTGCCAGGTGAAGTAGCCCAACAGCCGCTCGGTCTTGTTGCCAGTGCCTAACGGAATGGCCGAGTAGCGCGCCGACAGATCGAACAAGGCGATCATCCGCGCGCGCGCCATCACGTTGCCGCGGCGCGTCGCATCGGCCTCGGGCTCGTTGGCCAGGTAGCCGTCGACCGCGGCGCTGATGTCCACCGTCCGTCCCTCGATGCCCAACGCATCGATCACCAGCTGCGCGTGCGACAGGCTTTCGGGACTCGAGGCCCGGTACGGCAGCCGCACGCCGACCACGTTGTCCGCGCCTAACGCTCGCGCCGCCAGATACGCGGTCACCGACGAGTCGACCCCGCCCGACAAGGCCACGATGCCCTTGCCGAACCCGCGGCCCGCGATCTCGTCGCGCAGAAACGCGGCCAGCCATTCTTCGGTGAGCGCCGGATCGATCTCCAGCGGCGGCGGCGCGCCGGCCGCGGCCATCCCGCCATCCACGACGTCCATCGACCTCGCTCGCGCCGTGCTCGCCGTCGCCGGCGGAATCGTCCGCGCCTCGCAGCCGTCGCTGTCGTACTGCAGGGCATCCCCATGGCCGTTCTGGATCCGCGCCAGCGTCCCGACCAGGTGGGGTATCGCGGTGCGAAGGTCGGCCAGAAGCGGCATGTCGGCCCGGGCACGCGTCAAATCGCCCAGGTCCATCGCGATGGGCAGAATCGCCTCCGTCCACATCGGACCACGGATGCGCACGTCGCCTTTGGGTCCCGCGACCAACGCGCCACCCGGAAACGATTTGCCGGCCTCGCTCGATGCGAGGTTGGAGAACGACACGAACACCCCGTGCTCTTCGGCGATGTCGCGCACGAGCCGCTCCCATCGGGCCACGCTTGCCGGACCAGGAATTCCGTCCTCCCGCGGCCACGGACCTCGCGCCGGAGCGGCCGAGCAAACGAAAATGGCGCGGGCGCCATCGAGTGCAAGCAGCGTCCCCGTCAGGCTGTGCCAGGCGTCCTCACAGATGAGCACGGCGCAGCGACCCCACGGTGTGTCGAACGCCCGGAACGACTGACCGCGCTCGACGAACCGTTCCTCGTCGAACAGTCCGTACGTCGGCAGGAAGTTCTTCCGGTGGACGTGCCTGACCAGCGGCGCAGCGCCGCCGACCCGCACCCACATCGCGCTGTTGTAGAGGATGTTGTTCCAGACCTCGTAAAAGCCGAGTACGATCTCGAGCGTCCGGTCGGCTGCCTGCGGGACGGCGTTGCGGTACACGCGCTGCAGATCGGCCGCTTGTGCGCCGGCCGTGAGCGCGAATTCGCGAACGCCGCCCTCGAGGAAATATCCCGTGAGTGCGGTCTCGGGCAGATGAAGGACCTGCGGCCGGGGCGCGAGGCCGTCGAGTTGGGCAAACAACTCGCCCAGGCGCGCGAGGTTCGCCTCGTATTCGCCTTTGCGAGGCGCGAACTGGACGGTTGCGACGTCGATGACGGAAGGCATGACAAAAAGGTGGTGCGACAGGCTCAGTGGAGCAATGTCACAGAATTCGGGGAGGGGCGGGTTATCTTGCCGCCCGCGGATCGTGTGTCATTCGGAACGCTGTCGGGTATCACACTGGGAACGTCCGGCGCGCGGTGCGCCGGGTTGGCTGGAGCTTTGGTGAACGATATGAACGTTGCAGTGGCCGTGCACGCGCGCCCGCGCTCGAAGCGGGTGATGCTCGCGGCGATAGTGGTTGTGCTCGCCTCGCCGCCGGTCGCAGCACGCGCGCAGAGCGGCGGCACCACTGGGGATGCCTGGCAGATCGTGCAGCCGGCGCAGTCATCGCTGGTGTTCGCGCGCGACGGCACGTCCCTCATCGGTGAAATCGGCCGCGAGATTCGCACGAGCGTGTCGATCCGCTCGCTGCCGAAATACGTCGGCGAGGCGTTCATTTCCGTCGAAGACCAGCGCTTTTACCAGCACGACGGCGTGGACGTCGTCGGCGTCGCGGCCGCGCTCAAAGACGCGCTGCGCGGGCACGCGCGGGGCGCGAGCACGATCACGCAGCAGCTCGTCGGCAACATGCATCCCGACGTGATCAATCGCAGCGACCGGAGCATCGCGCGCAAGCTGCGCGAACAGGCGGCGGCGCGCGAGATGGAGCGGCACTACAGCAAAGAACAGATCCTGGAAGCGTACCTCAACGACATCGACTTCGGGCACGGGTGGTACGGCATCGAAGCGGCGGCGCGGCATTACTTCGGCATCGAGGCCGCGCGCCTAACGCTGGAACAGGCCGCCACGCTCGCCGCGCTTCCCAAAGGACCGGCGCTGTACGATCCGATCAAGCATCCGGACCGGTCGCGCGAGCGGCGGAATCTCGTACTCTCGCTGATGGCGGACCAGGGCTACATCACCCGCGCCGAGGCCGATCAGGCGGAGCAGCAACCGTTAGTCACTGCGCCCGACGCCGGCATGCCGGCAGCGGCGCCGTACGTCGTCGACCTCGTGCGCGAGGAAGCGGAGCAGGCGGGGGTGCCGGTGATGAACGGCGGCTACCGGATCGTGACGACCATCGACCCCGACCTCGAGCGCGATGCGACGATGGCGCTCGATTCCGGTCTCGCCCGTGTGGAGGCGCGTCCGGGATACCACCACGAGACGTTCGCGCACCGCGCGAAGGGCAGTACGGACTTTCTCGAGGGGATGGTGGTGGCCATCGACCCGCAGACGGGCGACGTGCTGGCCATGGTCGGCGGCCGGGATTATGCCGCGTCGCCGTTCAACCGCGCGGTCAACGCGCTGCGCCAACCCGGGTCGGCGTTCAAGCCGATCGTGTACGCGAGCGCGCTGCGCGACAGCATTCCGCCCAACGCACTCATCTCGGACACGGCGCTCGCCATCCCGATGCCTAACGGGACGACGTATCGCCCGGGCAACGCCGACGGCCTGTTCCTGGGGCCGATCACGGTGCGGGAAGCGCTCGTGAAGTCGCGCAATCCGGTGGCCGTGCAGCTGGGCATGCGCGTCGGCATGGACAGCGTCATCGCGCTCGCCAAACGGCTCGGCATCGAGACGCCGATCGCGCCGTATCCTTCGAGCGCGATCGGTGCGAGCGCCGTGCGGCCCGTGGATCTCGTCTCGGCCTACACCGTGTTCGACAACCTCGGCGCCGTCGTCGCGCCGCGCTACATCGTGCGCGTCGACGACCGCGCCGGCCACCAGGTGTGGGCGCCGCCCGCGCAGGCGCCGCGCTTCGCGCTCGATCCGCGCATCGCCTTCATCGTGCGCGACATGATGCGCGACGTGGTCGCGCGCGGCACCGCGACGTCGGTGCGCAAATGGGTGCCCGATGCCATTCCAGTCGCGGGGAAAACCGGCACGACCAACGACAACACCGACGTGTGGTTCGTCGGCATGACGCCCGACGTCGTGGCCGGCGTGTGGTTGGGCTTCGACACGCCGCAGCCGATCGTGGCGGGCGCGGCCGGTGGCACCCTGGCCGCTCCGATCTGGGGCGACATGATCGCGCACTACTATCAGGGGAATCAACCGGCCGGCACCTGGGACGACGTGCCGGCAGGCATCGCGACCGCCGAGCTCGACCGTTTAGGCGGAGCGCCGGCAACGGACAGCACTCCCCCCGACCAGCGTTACACTGAATACTTCATGGATGGGACGCAGCCCGGCGCGCCGGCATCGGCGGCCTGGGCGTTGTGGGCCTGGGGACCCATCGGCCAGCAGTAGCCTGGAGGTCACGTGTTCGGCGACATCGGCATCGATAAACTGCTGTTGATTCTGGGAATCGTGCTCGTGTTCTTCGGCCCGCGCCGTCTGCCCGAGCTGGGGGCGACGTTAGGCAAAGGCATTCGAGACTTCAAGCGGAGTCTGGGCGGTTTGGACGTCGATGTGCCGGGCGTGCTGCCCCCGGCCGGCACCCGGCCGGTTCACGACGACGCGGCCGGCGCCGCGCCGGCCGAGCCCAAGCGCCTCATCCAGTAAGGCGGCGCGTCAGCGCGCGCCCGCGGGCTCTTCTTCTTCCACGGGCGGATGCGCGTTCGCGCCGGCGCCGTTAGGCGCCAGCGCGATCGCGAATACTTCATCCAGCGTGGTCACCGGGTGGAAGGACAGCACCCGACGCACTTCCTCCGGGATGTCTTCCAGATCGGCCTCGTTCTCCTTGGGCAGAATGATGGTCGTGATGCCGGCACGGTGTGCGCCGAGCACCTTTTCCTTCAAGCCGCCGATCGGCAGAACGCGGCCCCGCAGCGTGATCTCTCCCGTCATCGCCACGTCGCGGCGCACCGGCACGCCCGACAACGCCGACACGAGCGCCGTCGCCATCGTCACACCGGCCGATGGACCATCCTTCGGGATCGCCCCCGCCGGCACGTGGATGTGGGCCTCGATGCTGCCGAGCCCATCCTCGGCGATCTTGAGACGCCGCGCATGCGTGGCCGCATACGTGAGCGCCGCCCGCGCCGACTCCTTCATCACATCGCCCAACTGGCCGGTGAGAATGAGCGACACGGTGCCTAACGGACCGCTTTCCGTGATGCTGCCCGGCGACGCCGCACCGTACAACCGCCGCACGGCCGCCTCGACGAACATGATGTCGCCGCCCGCCGGCGTGTAATACATGCCGGTGGCCACACCCACCTCGTTCTCCTCCGCCGCGTGCTCCGGGTGCACCTTCGGCCGCCCCAGCAGCTCGCGCACATCGCCCGGCGTCAGCTCGTGCGGCACCTCCTCGCCCGACGCGATCCGCCGCGCCACCTTGCGCGCCACCGCCCCGATCTGACGTTCCAACTGCCGCACGCCGCTCTCGCGCGTGTAGCTGCTCACCACCCGCATTACCGCATCGTCGTCGAACGTGACCCCCTTGCCGCCCAACCCCGATTCCTCGAGCTGCCGCGGAATCAAATACTTCTTCGCGATCTCGGCCTTCTCGCGCTCGGTGTAGCCCGAGAACTCCACCACTTCCATGCGGTCCAGCAACGGCGCGGGAATGTTCTGGATGAAGTTGGCCGTCGCGATGAACAACACTTCGCTCAAGTCGAAGGGCACGTTCAGATAGTGATCGGTGAACGTGTCGTTCTGCGCCGGATCCAGCACCTCCAGCAGCGCGCTCGCCGGATCGCCCTGGAACGAAACCCCGAGCTTGTCGACCTCGTCGAGCAGGAACACGGGGTTCTTGGTGCCCGCCTGCTTCATCCCTTGCACGATGCGGCCGGGCATCGCGCCGACGTAGGTCCGGCGATGGCCGCGGATGTCCGCTTCGTCGCGCGCGCCGCCCAACGAGGCGCGCACGTACTCTCTGCCTAACGCACGGGCGATCGACTTCGCGATGCTGGTCTTGCCCACCCCCGGCGGGCCGACGAACAACAGGATCGGACCCTTCGCCATCGCGCGCGCCTTCGCCTCGCGCTTGTCGGTGATCGTCCGGCCGTCGTCGGTCGGCGTGAGCGACGGCGTCGCCTCGTCGCGCCGCGGACGGATTTTCGCCGCGGGGAATTCGCCCGTCTTCTCGACCTCCGCAGCCAACTCCTGCGCGCGCAACTGGCGCACCGCCAGGAACTCCAGAACGCGGTCCTTCACGTCCGGAAGACCGTAGTGATCTTCGTCCAACACTTCGGCCGCGTGCTTGAGGTCCAGATTGTCGTCCGACCGCGTATTCCACGGCAGCTCGGCGATCCACTCGAGGTACGTGCGAATCACCTGCGCTTCCATCGACTCCCGGCCCGAGCGCTCGAGTCTGCCCAACTCGCGCTCGACTTCCTGCCGCGCCGTCTTCGGCAGCTCGAGCTTCGACAATTTTTCTCTCAGCTCCTCGATCTCGCGGCTCTGGTCGTCGTCGCCCAGCTCTTTCTGAATCGCCTTCATCTGCTCGCGCAGATACATCTCGCGCTGGCGCTGGCCCAACTCCTCCTGCACCTGCGATTTGATTTCTTCCTGCGCCTCGAGCAGGCCGATCTGCCGCTGCACGTGCACGAGCACGCGGCGCAACCGCTCTTCGACGCTCAACGTTTCGAGCAGACCCTGCTTCTCGGGCACCGATAAATCGATGTAGCCCGCGACGAGGTCGGCGAACTTGCCCGACTCCGTCACCGAGTCCAGCACCTGGTGCACGACTTCTTCGGGCAGCCCACGCTTCTCGCCGAGCTCGGCCGCGCGCTCACGCGCCTCCTTGTGCAGCGCCTCGAACGCCGGGTCGTGCTCGTCCAGTGGATTCATTTCCTCCACCGGCACGACGACCGCCGCGAGATAGTTGTCGGTTGTGGTGTATTGAAGTGACGTTGCACGCTGCTCGCCTTGCAGAAGCAGTTGCACGCCGCCCAATCCGCGTTGCACCTGCCCGATGCGGGCGATCACACCCATCGAATAGAGAATGTCGGGTGACGGCTCGTCGGTATTGTCACGCTGCGCTACCGCGAACACCAGGCGGTCCGCCTTGAGCGCCGCTTCGATGGCGCGCAAAGTGCCCGGCCGCCCAGCCGCGATCGGCTGCGTGAGGCCCGGGAATATCACCGTTCCCCGAAGCGGTAGAACTGGTAGTGTTTGTCGTTGTGCCATGTCGGATGATCTCTTGGAGTACTGTCCAACAGCGTGAATCGACGCGCCGAGGCACAGGTTCCGCGCCTCGTGCACCGGCATGAGGTACGCCTCGCGGGCAGGATTTGCAACTTCTTCCCGTCGCTTTGACGTAATGCAACTGCCACGACGACCGGGTCGTCTTTTCAGACGCTGCCGGGCATGGTACACTAAGCATCTTGTATTCCCTTACAGACCCATTTAGTGCTCGATCCGACCGCGACTTCCTCCGATGCCGAACTGAACGCGCTCGTCGAGCGCGCGCTGGCGGCTAACTACGAGCTCGATCGTGAGCTGGGCCGCGGCGGGATGGGCATCGTCTATCGAGCAAAAGACCGCCGGCTCAAACGGATGGTAGCAATCAAAGTGCTGCCGCCGGAGCTCGGCTTTCGCGGCGAGATCAAGTCGCGATTCCTGCGCGAAGCGGAGACGGCGGCGCAGCTCAGCCACCCCGACATCGTTCCGATTTACAGCGTCGACGAACGCGAGGGGCTCGTGTTCTTCGTCATGGCCTGTGTCGATGGCGACACGCTGGCCAAGCGATTGGTGGAGCGCGGACCGCTGCCGGTCGATGAAGCTCGGCGCATCTTGCGGGAGGTTGCCGACGCGCTCGCGTACGCTCACGCGCGCGGCGTGATCCATCGCGACATCAAGCCCGACAACATTCTGTTGGGCGAGGACGGTCGCGCGATGGTGACCGACTTCGGGATCGCGCGCGCGATCCAGGAGGGCGCCGACTCGCGTCTGACGGCGACGGGCGTCGCGATCGGCACGCCGGCGTACATGTCGCCCGAGCAGGCGGCCGGCGACCGCGAGATCGACGGCCGCAGCGATCTATATTCGTTAGGCATCGTGGGTTACCAGATGCTGGCCGGACAGCTGCCGTTCCAGGCATCGAGCACGGCCGCGATGCTCATGAAGCACATCTCGGAGCGGCCGGCGCCGCTCGACCAGGTGCGTCCCGATGTGCCCCCGGACCTCTCGGCCGCCATCATGGCGCTGCTGGAGAAGGAGCCGTCCAACCGGTTTCCGAGCGCCGCCGCGTTCGAGGCCGTGATGTCGGGCGACACGAGCCAGATGCCGGCGCGCTCGTCGCAGACGACCGCGCCCCAAACCGCGTGGGGATCCTCGCCGACGATGTCGCAGGCGACGTGGGGCCCGCCGGCGACGTCGCCGCTGCCGGTCGCGCCCTACCCGGCGCCCGCCGGCCTCGTGCCTAACCAAGCGCGTCACGGCGCGCCGACGCCGGACGACATCGCGCGCTGGTCGGCGCCCGAGGTGTCGCACTTCCGGTCGCAGTTCCTCAAGTACTTCTCGGTCAACCTCGTCATCGTGCTCGCGTCGGTGTTCTGGAGCTCCGGGCTCCTCTTCGTCACCGTCATCTGGAGCATGATCATGGCGGCCCGGTATTCCCGGCTCTGGTCGGCGGGATACGACTGGCGCGACGTGTTTCATCAGCCGCGCGACCGCCGGCTGATCGATGTGGCATCCGAGACCGTCGAGCAGGCGCAATCGGTGTTCGACAAGAAAAAGCGCGAAGAGCTGCGCCTGCGCGAACAAGCGGCGCGTGCCGCGCTGCCGTCGCCCACCACGCCGGGCGGAACGCCGTCGGCGGATTTCGGACGGTACACGGACGCCGTGCGCCGAGCGGAAGTGGATCGCGGCGAGATTCTTCGGTTAGTCATGTCGCTGCCTGCGTCCGACCAGAATCTGGTCAACGGCGTCGTGCCGGCCGCGGAAGGGCTGTACCATCGGGTGCAGTCGCTGGCGCTGTCGTTGGTCGACCTGGATCGCACGTCGCATCCCGATGATGCGGATCGGATCGAGCGTGAGATCACGACGCTCGAAGCGCAGGCCAACCCGTTGGACTACGCCGCGAGCGAGGACCGCGTGCGGCGGCTGGCGCGCCTCAAACGCGACCGTCGCGCGGTCGCGGACGCAATCAAGCGCCGCGCCGACACCTGGGCCAAGCTCGAGAGCTGCGCGCTCGCGCTGCAAGGCATGCGCGTCGACGTGCTGCGCTTGCGCGCCGGCGGCGTGGCCAGCGTGAGTCAGCACATCACCTTGCTCACCGAGCGCGCGCGGAATCTGGCCGACGAGGTGGACGCGGCCGTTGGCGGAGTCGACGAAGCGCGGCGAGCCGCGGCGCGCGGAGCGCGGTAGCGTGTGACGGATCCCATGCGCGATCGCGTGACCGCGGCGGTCGGCGATGCGTATCAGGTGAACGCCGAAGTTGGACGCGGCGGGATGGCGGTGGTGTACCGCGCGATGGATCTGCGGCTCAAACGCCCCGTCGCCATCAAGGTGCTCCCTCCCGAGCTGGCGTTTCGCGAGGACGTGAAGCGCCGGTTCCTGCGCGAGGCGCAGACGGCCGCGCAGCTGAGCCATCCGAACATCGTGCCCATTTTTTCGGTGGACGAGCGCGATGGCATCGTGTTCTTCGTGATGGGGTTGGTCGACGGCGAGAGTTTGGCCGCGCGCATTGCCCGTGGTCCGCTCTCGATCGCCGATGCGCGCCGGATCCTCGGCGACGTCGCGGGCGCGCTCGCCTACGCGCACGCGCACGGCGTCGTGCACCGCGACGTCAAGCCCGACAACATTCTGATCGAGCGCGAAGGCGGCCGGCCGATGGTCACCGACTTCGGCATCGCGCGCGCGGTGGAGGCCGACTCGCGCCTCACGGTCACCGGGATCGCCGTCGGCACGCCGGCCTACATGTCGCCCGAGCAAGCGTTAGGCGAGCGGGACGTCGATGGCCGCAGCGACATCTATTCGTTGGGCGTGGTAGCCTATCAGGCGCTGAGCGGCGTGCTGCCGTTCCATGCCAGCAACACGCCGGCCATGATGATGAAGCACATCAGTGAGACGCCCCGGCCGCTGCGCTCGCTGCGGCCCGACATCCCGGCGCCGCTCGAGGGCGCGATCGCGCGCGCGCTGGTGAAGCGTCCCGAAGATCGGTGGCCGACCGCGACGGCGTTCCGCGACGCGCTGCTGCGCGACGAAGCGCCGCGCGTGCCGTGGCAGCACACGCCGGCCTCGGCGCCGCCGCGCATCGCGCCGCCGGCCGGTGCCTGGCCGCCGCCCGCGGACAACACGCGCGTCGCGCCGGCGAATGCGGCGCCGGCGAATCCGGCGCCGACGCGCCCGCCGCCGATCATCGCGCCGCAACCGTTAGGCGCGTCGGCCGTCGTTCCACCGCTGCACTATGCCGCCCAGGCGCTGTCGGCGCGCGACCTGCGGCGGATGTCCCGGTCCGAACGGTTCTTGTCGCGGCCGATCGAAGAGCGCATCACGGTCTTCCGGCGGAATCTGGCCAGCACCGGGATCGTCGTCGTCATGCTGGCCGGCATCAACGTGCTCACGTCGCCCGAGTTTCCGTGGTTCCTCTTCGTTGCGTTAGCCATGGGCGCGTCGGTGATGAAACAATGGAGCGCGCTGTGGGCCGAGGGCATCACCTGGAAGCGCATCTTCAAGAAGCCCGATCCGGATGCCGTGCGCACCGTTGGGCCGGGTGTCGCCGCGCCGGCGCTGCCCGGCCCGTCGCAAGCCGAAGTCGATGCGGCCAGGCTCGCGCCTCCGGATGTGCTCGCCGGACCTCACGGTGACGCCGTCCGTCGAGCGGCCGCCGATCGCGCCACGATCCTCGCCATCATCGCATCGCTCGGCAAAGCCGATCGCGATCTCATTCCCGATGTCGAACCGACCGTGGATGGATTGGCGCAGCGCACCGCATCGATCGCGCAGATGCTGCATCACCTCGATCGCGATCTGTCGCCGTCGGCGATGGGCGAGCTCGAGCAGCGGATCGCCACTGTGAAGCGCGAGCCCGATGCGACCACCGAACACGAGCGCCGCCTGTCGCTGCTCGAGCGGCAGCACGCATCGCTGCTGCAGCTCACGTCGCGCCGCGAGCGGCTCGTTGGGCAGTTGGAGAGCGTCGGGATCGCGCTCGGGAACCTCAAGCTCGATCTGCTCAAGCTGCGCGCCTCCGGCGTCCAGTCGGCGATCGGAGAAGTCAACAGCGCGACGGTGGAAGCGCGCGCTCTCTCACGGGACATCGGCCACGTGCTCGAGGCAGCGGACGAAGTGCGCAAAATCTAGATTGGCGCGTCGAGGCCATCGCCGCCCCGAGCGCGAATCGATCGCCTAACGCTGCAACCAGGCCGAGAGAATGGTGCTGATCGTCTCGGGGGCTTCTTCGGGTGTGAAGTGCCGCACGTCCGAGATGATGTCGAGCGACGAGCCGGGTATGGTGGCCTGCAGGCGCTTCGCCAACGCCGGCGGCAGAAATGGGTCGTGCGCGCCCGACACGATCGCCGTCGGCGCGACGATGTCCTTGAGCCGCTGCTGCAAGGCGATCGTTTCTTCGGCATCGAGCGCCTCGAGGTGCGACACGAGCACGTCGCGTCCCGATGGGTGGCAGAACGGTCGAACGTAGATATCGATCGACCGGGCGCCGTTGTCTTCGTGCGCGTAGCCCCGTTCGAGCTCCGAACGCAGCATCGATAGAATCCACGTTGCCGGCAGGAAGCGCGTCAGCGGCAGCGTGGTGCGGGCGAGCTTGAGCTGCCGCGTTGGCCAGTCGTCGAATGCCACCGAGTCGATGAGCGCCAGCCGGGCCACGCGGGTCGGATGCCGCACGGCCAGGTACTGCGCGATCCCACCACCCAGGTCGTGTCCGACGATCGACGCGTACGAGATGCGCAGCGCGTCCAGCAGTCCGATGACGCGCTCGGCGTGGCCCTTGATGCTCAGATCGCGTCCGTTAGGCGGATCGCTCCGGCCGTAGCCGAGCAGGTCGATCACCACCACGCGGTGGCCCTCGGGGATCAGCGGCGCCACGTCGCGCCACAAATGCGACGAGGTCGGGAAGCCATGAATGAGTACGACCGGCTCGCCCGCGCCCCGCGTGCCCGTGGCGTAGTAATAGATGCGCGCGCCCCCTACGTCGACGAACTCACCCCGCATGCGCGATCACGAGTGCAGCGCCGTTCGGTGAACGCCGGACATGAACACACCGCTGGCAACGGTCGCGACGCGTTCGGCCGCGACCCCGTCAGGCGTGGACCAATTCATCGGTGCGTGCGGCGTCGCGCTCGTCGTGTCCCGACGTCCATTCGACGATGCGACCCGCAATCGCCGAAGCGGCCACCGTGTACGGCGACGCCAGATACAACTGTCCCGGACCGGAGCGACCGGGGAAGTTGCGGTTGATGGCAGAGATCGTGACCTCCTCCTTCGTGCGCGACACGCCGGGACCCGCATTGATGCACGCGCCGCACGAGGGCTCGACGAACGTTGCGCCGACGTCCGCGAAGACTCGGTCATAGCCGCGCTCCTGGCAGTACTCGAACACCTCGCGCGACCCGCACTGGATGAAGCAACGGACGTGCTGCGCGACACGCTCGCCCCGCTCCAGCGCCTCCGCGAACACGCGGGCATACATGTCCATGTCTTCCTTCTTGCCCGCCGTGCACGAGCCCGCGTAGGCAATGTCGATCCGAACTTCACCGGGCAGCTCGTCCACGTAGAGGCCGTTGCCCGGGTCGCCGGGCAGCGCGAGCATGGGACGCAGAGTGGATGCGTCGATCTCGATCACCTTCACGTAGGACGCATCCGGATCCGACCTGAGACCGTCGCACAAGGCGCGCGCCGACTCGGCGCTCATGCCGCGTTGGGCAACCAGATATTCGACCGTGCGCTCGTCGGGCGCGATGATGCCGGTGAAGGCGCCGACCTCAGCGGCCATGTTCGTCATGGTCGCGCGCTCATCGACCGACAACGCCTCGACCGCCTCGCCCGCGTACTCGATGATCTGCCCGATTGCCTCGCCGCTCTTGATGTACGGATGGCGCAGAATCTCGAGCATGAAGTCCTTGGCCGTGATGTTAGGCGGCTTGCGGCCGCGCACGACCACCTTGAAGGACTTCGGCACCTCGACCCGCACGTCGTTCGTGATCCAGGAATTGAAGATCGCCGTCGTGCCGACGCCGAACGCGATGCAGCCCACGGCGCCCGCGTGCGGTGTGTGCGAGTCCGAGCCGATGATCACCTGACCCGGTTGGGCGTGCGCCTCGAGAATCTTCGAGTGGCAGATCGCCTCGGAGCCCGCCGCGGCGAGCGCGCCGTGCAGGTTCAGGCGATGGTCGAGCTGGCCGTACAGCTTGATGCCCTTCGCGGCAGCAAATTCGCGCTGCTTGCTCTCGAGCTGGTTGGCCACGTCGAGAAGCCCCATCTGCACGTGCTCCGGCCGCATGACCTGGTCCAGGAACGTGAGATGGTCGCGGAAGAAGAACACCGACGACGGATCATTCACCGGTTCGTCCGGTCCGACCAACTGGTCGAAGAAGATCGCGGCCATCGGCGTCACGTACTCGTGGCTGAAGCGGATGTCCGTCCGGACGAACCCCTGATCTCCCGGCTTGACCGCCGGTACCCCGATCGCCCCGCTCGACGGGTCCGCCACCCAATGCTTCGCAAAGATCTTCTCGGCGATCGTCATTGGGCGCCGCGGCGTGGTGACCGTGGGGACGGCGACCTTTCCTTGCAGCCTGGCGAGGTTGTAGTTGAACAGGCCGCCGTATTCAATGATGCCCCGCGATATCCCGCCTTCGTCCTTGGTGAATTCGGAGAGGGGAATGTCCTCGCCGCGGCGCACGCGCTCGATCAACCCGAAATCGGTGGACGTGAACACACCGAGGTTCTGACAGTTCTCCCGATAGATGCGCTCGATGTTCTCGGCGATGACGAGCTTGATACCCGCAACCAGCTCTGCGTAAGGCGACTGCTCCCGCGACGAGCCCTTGCCCCGTCGCTTGCCGGACACGGACGCGACGAAGTGCCCCGCGCGGACCGAGCCGCGCACGATGGGAAATTCGTCGCCGCACTTGAGGCCGAGGTACGGGAAGTCTCCCAGCGTCTCGTCGAAGTAGTAGCAGATGTACGCTGGTGTGATCTCGTCGGTCGAGATGTTGTCGCGCAGCTTCGGGTGCAGCGGCGTTCCGGCCGGCGCGCGAGGATCGAACGGCAGATCCTCGCCCGCTAGCTGGCGCTTGACCAACTCTGGAGACTCGGTAAGGAACAAGACTCGCCCGTCAAAGCGGACGCGGTCGGATACCTTGTGAACCGGTCGTGTAAGCAGGCTCTCGATCATGCTCCGGCGCTGAGAGGGTCTTGCCGTCAAGATGACCGTTCGAGAACCCGTCCACAAGCCAACTTCGTACCGGCAGGGACATATCTCCTCGGCGGCGACAACCCTTGGCGCGAGCGACTGCGGCCGACCCGAGGCCGGCCGCAGCAAAATGCCTCACTGACGAGCTCGCACGTCCCGCCGGCGATCGCGTTTATCGGCTCTCAGGTCACGTGCGTTGCTACGCCGGTCAAGCCGATTCCGTCGGAGCGCGCGGTGGTCGTGCCGGCTTCGCCGGACGTCGTGCCGGAAGTGCCGGCGGTCCGCATGCAGCCGGGCGCGATTTCCTTGCCGGCGATCGTGACGGATGGCTCGCCGATCGCGCACCAACCGGTGACCGTCGGCTCGTAAGCTGCGGCGATCGTGGCGCACGTTTCTGGTGTCGGCGCGAATGTCGCGACGGTCCGAACGAATGTCGCGCGTGTCGTGACGGATGTCTTGCCGCGCCGGCGGACTCGCCGTCTGCGCTGAGGTAGTGGCTGCTGCAAGAGCGACTGCCATCGCGGCGCCAAACGCCGCTAGTCGTAGCCTCAACATATTGCCTCCCGTCCAGGTCTAACGCGTGCAAACGCACGCTCATGGTGATTCGCGATGGTGGACGTACTCGCGAGCTCGGCGTTAAGAGGGCGGGCACTTACGACACGGTCACAGGTTTGACACCGTGAAGCCCAGCAACGACTTATGAACAGATGACGTCCGCCGCTGCCGCCGTCGAGCCCTCTGGCGCCCGGACAAAAACCTGATATCGTTAGGCCCGGAGGCCGGGCGCCTTGGGTGTTGCCCGTTATTGCGTTGTCCTCCAACGACTTACCGCGATGGCGAGGGCGCTGTGACCGTTCCGACGATGCCGGGCGTACCAGCGCCTGTCCCACAATCTCCCGCAGAACCGGTAGTCTTCCCGCTGTCCTGGATATTCAGTTCGGCGATAGCTCCCATACAGTATCGCGCCAGCATCGAGGTCGCTCGCTTGAGCGGCCTGCCCGTTTCTATGGCTTCGCTTCCGTACTCGTATGAGCCCGCGCTGTCGCTTGCTCTGTCGCAGCGCGTTGACGGGACGTGGAACGGCGCCATGCTGACGATGCCCGGCGTTCGTGGCGGTGACTTCGAGGGCATCGGGACGATGCCGGCCGTTAGGCGGATGCTGGAATACGGATGGGATCGCGAATCGCCTCCGTTGATTCGAGCCAGGCGTGCGCTCTTTCGCTTGTTGGCCGAGGATGATGATGCCGGCTTGATGTACGAGCTCGCTCCGCGCGGGCCCAATGCCGGCGACGTGGAGCTCGTGCGGCACGGCCGAGGCATCTTGCGCGAGGCGGCAGCGGCGACGCTTGCGCAAGCGGGATACGAAGGAGATCCGCGTCTTCGGGGTGCGGCGAGGCGGATTGTCGACCGCGTGTCTGCCTACCTGCGGTCGCCGCTGGCCGAGAAGCCGTTCGTGCGCGCAGGTAATCAGCATGTGTTGGCGCCGGAGGCGTCGCCGCCGTCGATTTACGCTCTGATCATGCTCGCGCACATGCCGAGGTTCCGGAGCGAGAACTATATCATCATGGAGCATGTGTACGGGTGTCTTGCGCAGCCGGCTCCGCGCGCTACGCCGGCTCGTGTGATTGGGAAACGTGTCGTTCCGGAGTCGCACCTGGTGTTAGGCGATCCCTTGCCGCATCGCAGCACCGTAGAAAGCGATTTGGCCGGCGCATTGTTCTGGCTCGAAATTTTGGCGCGTTTGGGGCTGTTGCGGCGCAACGAGAACTGGTCGCGGTTGTTCGAGCACGTACTGGGCGAGCGCGACGAGCGCGGCGCGTGGCGTGTGGAGAAGCGTCCACCGTCGCTTCGCTCGAGCGTACCGTTTTCGTGGGCGAACTTTCCATTGGAGCCGCGCCCGACCCCCGAGACCTTGGCCGCCGAGGTCACGTTTCGAATCGGGATGATTGCGAGGCTTGCCGGGAGAGCAATCGAGTTGGCCTGAGGCGTCATCGCACTCTCCCAACGCGCGAAACCGTAATCGTTTCAGCCGCGAACCCGGATCGAATGACGAGCGTGGTATTCGACGCGCCGAAGGCTCGACCCGTTGGCCCAAATCGAATGCTGTCTCGACTCGCGGAAAGTCGAGCGCGCAGATCGCCGGTGAGCGAATGTCGGAGGACGGTGTCTCGATTGACGATTATCGAGACCGTGGCGACCGACGCGTCGATGACGACGAGCGCAGCCGCTGCGCTCGAGAGTGCTGCATCGCGAGCGGATGCCAGTGTGGCGCGCATGGTGGTAGCGGCGGCGCGCGCCGCCGCGCGGTCGCGGGCCCGGATGGCAGCCGGCGCTCCCATGGCCGCCAACGTTGCCATGATGGTAAGCGCGGCGACCAGCTCCCACAGACTATGACCTGAGCGCATCCTTCCTCCGGGAAGTCGACGCGCATGAGATAGCAGTGGCGGGACAGCTTTGTGTGAGCAAATTCGTGGAGGGCGGTCCGAATCATTGCGGCTGCCGGGAGCGGTACCGTCCGTGCCGTTCTATGAGATCTGTCTTGACGGATCCCTCGGCGAGCTTGGTGCACGGCTGCCGCTGGCATTGCTCTGCGTTGGAAGCGTATGGTTCGCAGTGGCGCGGCGGACGCGCCGATGGCGCTACCTGTGAGGACGCATGACGATTACGATCGAATACTGTACGCTTTGAAACTACGAGCCGAGGGCCACCAGGTTGGCGGCCGAGCTCAAGGCACACTACCCGGATGCGTCGATCGCGATGCAGCCGTCGCGCGGAGGACGGTTCGAGGTGTCGCTCGACGGGAGGCCGATCTTCGAAAAATCGAAGCTCGGGCGTCACGCCAAGGAAGGCGAGGTGCTCGGTTTGATCGAGCGCGCGCGAGCGGAGCGTGCCGGCTGATGGGCGCACCGCGCGGCGATCGTTAGACGCGGCGTCGGATGCGCATCGCGATTTCGACCGGCGGCGGTGATGCGCCCGGCTTGAACGCCGTCATCCGCGCCGCGGTGCTATCCGCGATCGGACGCGGATGGGAAGTCCTGGGCGTCAAGCGGGGCTACGCCGGTCTGTTAGGCGAAGACGAAGTGGTGCCGCTGACGCGCGAATCGGTGCGCGGCATTGCCCACCTGGGCGGCACCATTCTGCGCACGACCAATCGCGGCGACCCGTTCCACTATCCGGCCATCGCCGCCGACGGCACCTACTGCGAGCTCGACCGCTCGGCGGAGCTCGTCGAACGAGCGCGCAACCTCGGCATCGACGCGTTGATCACGATCGGCGGCGACGGCTCGCTCCGCATCGCCCAACGATTGTTCGAGCGGGGAATGAAAGTGGTCGGCGTCCCGAAGACGATCGACAACGACGTGAGCGGGACGATCACGACCTTCGGATTCGACACCGCCGTGAACACGGCGCTCGAGGCGATCGACAAGCTGCACACGACTGCCGAGAGTCACGATCGCGTGATCGTGATGGAAGTGATGGGGCGCGACGCCGGGTTCATCGCCCTGCACAGCGGGCTGGCGGGCACGGCCGATGTGATTCTCATTCCGGAAATTCCCTACGACATCGAAAAAGTTTGCGACAAAATCCGATCGCGCGATCGTGCCGGTCGCTACTTTTCGATCGTCGTCGTTGCCGAGGGTGCGCGGCCGCTCGGCGGCCCCGTCTCGGTGCTGGGCCCGTCGTTGCCGGGCGAGGAGCTTCGGTTAGGCGGGATGGCCGACAAGCTGGCGCGTGAGATCCAGGCGCGAACGGGCAAGGAATGTCGGTCGCTGGTGCTTGGCCATCTGCAGCGCGGCGGCATGCCTACCGGGTACGACAGGTTGCTCGCGACGCGCTTCGGTGGGGCAGCGGTCCGCGCCATTGCGGCCGGATGCTTCGGGCAGATGGTGGCGTTGCAGTCGCCGCACATAGTCTGTATTCCCATCGCCGAGGCGTTAGCCGTGCCCAAACGAGTCGACCCGATGCACGACGTGGTCATGACGGCGCGGGCGACGGGCGTCTCGTTCGGCGACTGAAACCGGCGCGGTCGCGGCGAAGGTCAGTCCAGCCGGTCGGACGGACATGTCCGGACATGTGGACACCATCTCGCGGACCCCGCTGCTGCCAATTCGTAAGCTGTTATGTCGCTTAGCGTTACATTAGATTAGAATCGCGGGAATCATGGCATTGCCCCTGCAGGCCTGAGGGGCCGTGAGACCCGCATGTTCGGAGATGCAATGACCCGCTTCGCTCTGACCCTCCTCCTCGCCCTGACTGTGCCGCTTGCCGCGCAGACGGCGGAGCATGGGAAAAGCGGCGACCAGAGCGTGATCGCGCACCGGCCGCCGCCGGGAATGTGCCGCATCTGGATCGACGGCGTTCCCGCGGAGCGGCAGCCTGCGCCGACGGATTGCGCGACGGCGATTCGCCGGCGCCCGTCCAACGCGCGGGTCATTTTTGGCGAGGAGCTGCGCCCGCCTCGCGGTCAGGTGCAGGCGCCGCGACTCGTGGAGCAGCCGCCGAAACCGGTCGAGCCGGCTCCTAACGCGACGCAGGGCAACGAGCCCAAGCCGAACGATCCAAAAGCGGGCGAGCCGCGCACGGTCGATCCGAACACGAATCAACCGCGTCCGCGTGTGCAGCGGCCGCCGCCGCGCATGCCGCCTCGGCAAGTGCCGAAGCCGCACAAGCCGAGCGGTCCGCCGATGTCGCACATTCGGATTCACTAGGCGCGGCTTCCCTCTGCTTCGCGCTTGCCACAAGCTTCGCACGTGGCAAGTGATTCACCGCAATTCCGCCGGCCGCAGGACCATGGCCTACCGCCCGATCACGATGCGTTCGTCGCGGCCGAGCCGGCGACGGGCCGCGTGATCGTGATCGCTCCCACACGTGCCGCGTGCGAGACGATCGAGATCGCGATCGGACTGCATCTCGAGACGCTGCTCGAGCGCGAGCACGGCGCCGAAATCCGGGACCTGGCGGGCGCGGGCAAGGGATTCGGCATCATCGCCGGGACGGGCACCGGAAAGACGCTCGCGATCCGCACGATGGCCGAGACTATTTTGGGCACGGCCTTGCGCGTCGGCGTGGTGAATCGAGAGCGAGAGGCCACGCCCGAAACGCCCACCTGGAACGTCGTCATCGTTACTACCGGCATCGCTCGGCGCTGGTTTCAGGACGGCGACATTCTGGAGCGCGATACGCTCATCGTCGATGAAATCCACCAGACATCGGCGGAGCTCGAGCTCTGCCTTGCGTTAGGCAAGCGGGTGGGGTGCCGCAGCATCTGGCTGTCAGCGACGGTGGATCCGGCGTTTTACGCGAACTATCTCGACTCGGCAGCCGTCCTCGAGGTGCAGGCGTTCGATCCCGAGAAGGCGGCGAAGGTCGTCGTGATGAACCGGCATCCACTCGAGTTTCTCGACGAGCGGTTCTTGACCCGCGTGCAGCGCGAGCGGCGCGGTGTGGGCGTGTTTCTGCCGACGCGGGCTGCCGTCGAGGATGTCGCGGACATGGTGCACCGGAGGTCGTCGCGCATCGAGAGCGCATTCTATCACGGCGGAGAGCCGATCCGAGTCATTCGGCCGTTTCTGGATGGCGAGGTGCGGAAGCCGTACGTGCTCGCCATGACTGCCGCCGGACAGAGCGCGCTCAACGTGCGCGGGCTGGACACCGTCGTGATCGACGACACGCGATTCGCGAATCTCATCGAACACGGGCGCAACGTGCTCACGCGCGTACATCTGGGTGCGAACGAGATTCTGCAGATGGCGGGGCGCGTGCACGGACGCGTCGCAGGCGGGCGCGTGTTCATTCTCAGCGACCGCGACATCGAGTTTCGGTCGCTGCGGCCGACGGCGCCGGAGTTTCAGCTCGCCGGCGATTCGGAGCGTGTGGCGCTGACGTGCGCCGATCTGGGCGTGCGCGCGGACGAGCTCGAGCTGCCGGTTCCGTTAGACCGAGCGGCGTATCGCGCCGCGGTCGCCCGGCTGGAGCGGCGCGGCATCATCGAGAACGGACGCCTCACGTCATACGGCAAATCGGTCGAGGCGCTGCCGGTGGAGCGGCCCTGGGCGGAGCTGCTCGTCCACGCGGACGACGATTTGATTTCCTACATCGCCGTGGCCGCGTCGATCGAGTCGCTGCATCGTATGACGCGCGACGAGCGCGATCTCGAGGGCGTGATCGTGCCGGGCAGCGATCACCTCACCGCGTACAACCTGTATGCCGAGGCGTACCGGCGTCATGGTTCCGTGGGCGAAGTGTACGGGCTCCCCCGGCATCTGTTCAGCGAGGGGATCGACGACTGGGCCGAGCGGCGCGGGGCGCTGGTCAAGGCCATCGAGGATGCAGCGTTAGGCATGGCGAGCATCTACCGCGCGATCGGAGTGCCGCTGCCGTCGCGCATGATGCCGGCCACCGATGCGGTGTACGGGCGCTTCGCCGATCTGGTCGCGCGCATCATGCCGTTCGATCTCGTGATCGGCGAGCAGACCGCCGAGGGCGAAGAGGCGCGTGTCTCGAAGGGCAGCGTGTGCGGCAGCTGGGGCGCGGTGGCGGGCTCGCTTCGCTACTTCGCGGATCGCTCGGGCACCGCGCGCGCGGCTATTGAGGGCACGCAGATCTCGCTCGACCTCATTCGCCGGTACGCGTCGTTAGGCGAATCCGAAGTGGTGTACGACCCCGAGCGCAAGCGCGCCGCGCTCGCCGTCTCGCGGCGTACACAGTACCACGGTTTCGAGTTGGGGCGCGAGCGCGAGCCGCTGGACACGTTTCCCGATGCGCTGGCCGCGCAGGCCAGGCACGTCCTGGCCGGCGCTCTGGCTCGCGGCGAGGCGCGCCACCACGCCGTGCGGCAGAACCGGAGCGCCATCGACGAGCTGCGGGAGGTCCATCGGCGCTCGGGCGGCATCACTCCCCGGTTAGGCCTGCAGGAGCTCACCGCGTTCTACGAGTCCAGGCTCGCCGGCGTGCATTCGATGGAGGAGTTTCGCGCCGCGGATCTGCGCCTCGATCCCGAGGCCTTCGTGTCGGCCGAGGAGCGCGCCCGCTGGATGGCCCTCCCGTCGTCGACCACGATTCGCGGACACGAGGTGCCCGTCGAGTACGAGGTCGAGGAGGACGGGACCGGCGTCGTTCGGCTTCGGCTTCCCGAGAAAATGGCGCGCACGCTGGCGGCGTCGGAGCTGCCCGACTTCGATCGGCCCGTGCGCTTCGTGGTTACCCGCGGACAACGCGGAGCGGTTCGCGCCGCGAGCCTCGATGAGCTGCAGCACCTGCTCGAGCTGCCGTGGTCGCCCGGAGAGCGCGCCGGCGATGGGCGGGAGCGATACCGCGGTGTGCCGCGAAACCGGCATCACGATCGCCGCGGCCGGCGCCGCCGTTAGCCGGCGCGCCTTGCGTTAGGCTCTGGCGGCGGGTCGTCGACCTCGGCCGCGTAGCGCTCTTCGCGGAACGGCACGAAGCCACGCGCCCGGTAGTTAGGCAGCGCGTGCGGACTGTCCAGCGTGCAGGTGTGCAGCCACACCCGGCGCGCGCCGTCCGACCAGGCCTGTCGCACCGCGCCGGTGAGCAGCTGCTTCCCCCAGCCCTGTCCCGTCCGCTCCGGGATCAACCCGAAGTAGACGATCTCGGTGTCGCCGGACTCGGCGCGACGCAGCTCGAAGTATCCGGCCGGAGCGCCGCCCAGCCATGCCACCCACAAGCTGATGGTCGGCGCCGCCAGATACGTGACGATCTGCGCATCGGTCCAGCCCAACCGATCTCGCCAGTAGTGGTTCCGCCCAACTTCGGCGTAGAGATAACGGAAAAAGGAGGGCGGACACGATTCCACGCGCACGATCTGCAACCGTGGATCGGTATCTGCGGCCCGCAACTGCCCCGGCTCGGTGAGCTCAAGGTACGTGCGCGTGACGGTAGTAGTAGCCATCGGGATCTCTGGGCAAAGCCGGGGTGGCGATCAAGATAACGCCCCCGGCCGGTCCCCGCGGGTGTGGACCGAGCGGTCCACAACTGACCGTCAGAGAACAGTCAGCGACCGGTAGTGGATTTGATAACTATAATCTAATGCGTTGTCATATAGATCGTTACAAAGCTGGTAGCGCAGCCATTGCTTTTAGGACCGATCGGTCTTATCATACGTCGCCATGAAGGATCGCCGAACACAGATCGTGGAAGCCGCGACAGCCGTGATGGGTCGCCAGGGATTCCAGCAGACGTCCGTCGAGGACGTCATTCACGAAGCTGGGCTCTGCGGGAAAGGTCATTTCTATCACTACTTCAAGTCGAAAGAAGAACTCGGCTACGCGGTGTTGCTGCACCAGTTTGAAGTGTTCGCCGAGACCGGTCTCGCGGTGCTGCGAGACCCCATGCTGCCGCCGCTCGCTCGGTTAGACGAATTCATCGACTGGATCGTGGAGAGCCAGGCCGAGCGCGGGTGCTGCGAGGGCGTGAGCCCGTGCGGTGCGCTCGCCACCGAAATGGCCGAGCAGCACGAGGGATTCCGCAAGCACGTGGACGCGCTGTTCGAGCGATGGACTGGGCAGCTGCAAGCGCTGTTCTGGGAAGCACGGCCGCAGATGATAGACGATGTCGATACGGAGGCACTAGCGCGATTTATCGTCGCCACACTCGAAGGAGCGCTGTTCATGTCGCGCGTGAAACGCGATGTCGCCGTTCTCGAGGATGTGGCAACCGGTCTGAGACGTTTCGTGATGTCCCATGTTCGAGCGGATGAGCGGCACGCCGGCGCCGTCCGAGATCTGGTGGGGGGCACGGACCAATCGGTGGGGAAGGAGAGTGGCCGATGATGACAAAAGAGAGAAACCAATCGCACGAGGACCTGGCTCCTCTGCGCGCTCGGCCTGCCGAGGCCGCGGCACCGGCGGTCGAAATAGAGAATGCCCCGACCGATCCGCGCGAGCGACGCGCAATGTTCGAGGCGGAAGTTCTCACGCAGCTGGATGCGCTCTTCAGTTTCGCGCTCAAGTTGTCGCATGCGCGCGACGAGGCTGAAGATCTGGTCTCGGAGACTGTGTTGCGCGCGCTCGAGCGTTGGGAGCAATACCGGCTCGGGACGAATGCCCGCGCGTGGCTGTTCACGATTCTCTATCACGTCTTCGTGAGTCGCCGCAGGCGCGTTACGTCGCGCGAGCTTCCGTTGCCCGAGGAAATCGACGGCTGGTCGGGCAACGAAGTCGTCGGCGAGGCGGACCCCGAGGGGCAATTCTACAATTCGTTCGTGGACGACGAAGTGACGCGCGCCATCGATGCGTTACCCGAGGAGTATCGAACGGCCGTCGTGCTCAGCGATGTGCACGGATTGCGCTACGCGGAAATCGCGGAAATACTCGGCGTCCCGGAGGGAACGGTGAAGTCGCGACTCTTCCGCGGGCGGCACATTCTGCAGAAGAAACTGGTCGACTACGCAACCGAGATGGGCTACATCAAAGGTCGCGGGCCGCAGACCGTGAGCGTGTAGCCAAGAGCGAACACTCGATGGGAGCCGGCGTTGCGCTTCGCGCATGACGCCGGCTCTCGTCGTTTCTAACGGCTGACGACCAACCGATCTTCGGTGAGTTTGCGGCGGTGCCGCGCGGCTTTGGCGCGATTTCCGCACGACGACATGTCACACCATCGGCGTCGTCCGTTCTTGGTTCCGTCGAAGAACACGCGCGGGCAGCGTTGGTCGGCGCAGCGTCGCACGCGTACCAGCTCGCCCAACACGAGTGCATCGGCCGCCGATTCCACGATTGGAATCATCAAACCTGCGAACGCATCACCCACCGGCACGAAGCTGCGGACGAATTCGCCGTCGCCACGGCTTTCGAGGCGTCGCACGCCCGCGCTGCGGCCCAACACACGATTGATCTCGCGCACCGCGGTTTGTCGAACGTCGTTGCCGTGAAGGCCGCGTTCGGCCAGTGAGCGCAACACGGATCGCACGCGCCGTGCATCAGCGAGCGCCGCGGTCGCGCCGGCCGGCTGCTGCTGAGCGCGCCGGCGGATGCCGGACGCACGTTCGGCGTCGAGCACGGACGCGGCTTCGAGCCAGCCTAAGAGCGCGTCGAAATCGCGCAGCGCATCGGTGCGAACGCCTCGGTGAAGATCATCCGTGTTGACGAAGTCCAGCCACAGCCGCTCACCGAGAAAGACGAAATGGTGAGCAATGTGCGGGGCAGGTTTGGGCATGGCGGGAATGGCGAGCGCGGGGGCCTCTAGTCTATCCGCGCCGCTAGCGCGTTGCAAGACGCGCCGTTTTCTCATCCGCGCAAGTCCCTAAATGCGACTAGACGAGTGCCGTATTGGCCGACGAGCTAAGCGCGGGTAACGACGCTGCTGGAGTTTTCGCGCTCAACGGTTTCACCATCACAATGCTGAACGTGGACCCGGAGCCGGGCTCGCTGCGCAGATCGAGCGAGTAGCCCATCAATTGACAGAGTGCGCGCGAGATCGCGAGGCCGAGTCCCGTTCCGCCGTATCGGCGGGCGGTGCCGACGTCGGCTTGCTCGAACGCCTCGAAGATTTTTTCCTGTCGGTCGGCCGGAATGCCGATGCCCGTGTCGATCACATCGATGCGCGTCACGCGCGAGCTGACGGGATCCGCGCGGACGTGCACGCTCACGCTGCCCTGCGCGGTGAACTTGAGCGCGTTCCCGACGAGGTTGATGAGCACCTGCCGAAGCCGTTGGGCATCCGTCTCGAGCGGCAGTACGCCCGACGGCACGTGTGCGATGAGCTCGACGTCGCGTCCCTGCGTCTGGGCGTCGAATTGCGCCAGCGTGCTCGCGACGAGCGCTCCCGGGTCCACCGTCGACAGGGTGAGGGTCCCGCGGCCGGCCTCGATCTTGGAGAGGTCGAGCAGGTCGTTGATGAGGCCGAGCAGGTGCGTTCCGTTAGACGAAATGCGCTCGACGTACTCGCGGTCCTGCGCATTGAGGTTCGAGCGTTTCGACTTGATGAGCACATTCGAAAAGCCGATCACGGAGTTGAGCGGCGTGCGCAGCTCGTGACTCATGCGGGCGAGGAAGTCGCTCTTGGCGCGGTTGGCTGCTTCGGCCGAGTCCTTGGCGACGCGCAGCGCATCCTCGATGCGCGAGCGCTCGGCGATTTCGGATTGGAGATCGGTGACGGCGCGTGAGAGCTCGTTCGTGCGGACCGCGACCAGCACTTCGAGCTGCTCGCGCACTTGCCGCAGCGCGTTTTCGGCGCGTTTGCGGTCGTCGATGTCGGTACAGGTTCCGATCCACTTGACGATGCGGCCGGCGTCGTCACGCACGGGCACGGCGCGGCCCAAGTGCCAACGATAGACGTCGTCGCTGGCGCGGCGGAAGCGGTATTCCACTTCGTAGCCGGTGCCGTCGTTGCAGCTCTTCGTCCATCGTTCCGTCACGCGATCGACGTCGTCGGGATGGACGGCGGCGTGCCACGCCCAGCCGAGGCTCTGTTGCTGCGTTAGGCCGGTGTACGCATACCAGTTCTGGTTGAAGTAGTCGGTGCATCCATCGGGGCGCGCGGTGAACACGATCTGCGGCAGCGCTTCGGCCACGGTGCGGTAGCGCTGTTCGTTGGCCTCGAGCAGCGTCCGTGTCGACTGCTCCTCGAGCCGGGCCATACGCTCCTGCTCCGCGCGCTTGCGCTCGGTGATACGCTCGGTGGTGACGATGATGCCGCCTACCGCGCCGTCCTGCTCCAGCCACGGGCGCACTTCCCAGCGGAACCAGTCTTCGGCGCCGTCGCTGCGAACGACGCGCTCTTCTTCGCGGCGGACGATGGTGCCGCCCAGGGCGCGGCGATGCACGGCTTTCGCCTCGGCGCTCACATCCTGGACGAGATCGTAGTGACAGCGGCCCTCGATCTCGATCTTGTGCAAGCTGTGCTTGATACGCCACTGGCGGCTGGCGAAGAGATAGCGCATCTCGCGGTCGAACATCGCGACGGCCACCGGCATGTCTTCGATCACCTGCCGCATGCGTTCATCGTCGCGGCGCTGGCGCTCCTCGACCTGCATGCGCGCGGTGATGTCGCTGAGGGTGCCGCCCATGCTGAGCAGACGTCCATTCGCATCCTGATGGGCGCGTGCGTGCATCTGCACCCAGCGCACACTCCCGTCGCGCGCGAGCAGACGGAACGGCTGCGCGATGGTCTGTTCGGCGCGGCTGAGCAGATCTCCGAGGCTGCGCAGCAACGTCCCGGCGTCGGCCGGATGGACGTGCTCGATGGCGTGGCGGCCGAGGCATTCGCTCACCGTTAGGCCGGTGATGCGCGTCCAGGATGGGTTGAGGAGCACCCAGCGGCCGTCGGCATCGGTCTGGAAGATCACGTCCTGCACGTCGGCGACGAGCGATCGATATCGGTCCTCGCTCTCGGCCAGCGCGGCGAGCGCCGCGCGGTGCTGGCGGTTCTCGCGCAGGAGGCTCGTGCCGGCGGTGCCGACCGCGACACACCCCGTGAGCGTGAGCGCCACGAGCACCAGCAGCGCGACGTTCACGGAGCGCCGGCTGCTCGCGACGCGCACCACGAGCAACGAATCTTCTTCGGCGCGCATCGCCGTCGTGATGTCGTTGATCGAGTCGAGCAACGGTGTATCGGCGGCGGTGAGCGCGCGGTTCGGCGTGCCGCGCGCGACGGCAGCACGCACCACGGTATCCAGTTGGGCGTGGCGTGCGCGGATCAGGCGGCCCAGGCGGATGATGCGCACCTGCTGTGACGGGTTGTCGGCGGTGATCTCGCGGAGGCTGCGGAGAATGTTGCCGATCTTGATCACCTGCGGCGCGCGGCGCTCGGGCATCGTATCGCGCGCCGAGAACGCCCGGCGTGCGTGATCCATTTCGAGGACGCCCATCTGCACGATGAGCGCGTTGATCATGGATTTGACCTGGTACGAGTGCGCGATCCAGCGTTCCTGCGTCGCCACCTCGCGCGTGTGGCGGGCGGCCAGGCCGCCGGCGACCCCGAGGATGACGACGCACGCGGCGAGCGTGCCGACGAGCCCGGCGCGGGGACGCGTCACGCGGCGCTCTTGCCTAACTGGCGATCGATCGCATCGAAGAGCACCGTTTCATCGACGATGGGCTTGGTGACGTACTCGTCGAATCCGGCGCGCAGATAGTTCTCTCGGTCGCCGGCCATGGCGTGCGCGGTGAGGGCGACGACCGGAAGCCGTGCCGTGCGCGCATCATTGCGCAGGCGCGCGAGCACCTCGACGCCGTCCATGCCGGGCAGCGAGATGTCGAGCAGCACGACTTCGGCGCCGGCGTCGGGCAGGCCCGCGACAGCATCGGCGCCGGTCTCGAACTCGACGATGCGGAAGCGCTCGTCGAGCAGCGCGCGCAGCAACAGCCGGTTGTCGGCGTTGTCTTCGACGACCGCGATGGTCTTCATGATGCTGGGCCGGCGTGCGGCCGGGCGGAGACGAGGAGCGGTTGCACGATGGCGAACTCGCGCTCGAGCGCCTCGAGGAGGCCGGCGAGCGCGTCCGGATTCGTCGCCACGGCCTGTTCGGCCTCGGCGCTCAGGCGCCGCATCTGCTCGGCGCCTAACTGTGCACAGCTCGAGACCAACGAATGCACGGCGAGACGGACGGGCGCGAGGTCGTTCGCCGCGAGCGCGTCGCGCGAGGCCGCGATGCGCTTGGGCGCGTGCTCGAGAAACAGGTCGATCATGTCGCGCAGCAGCGCATCGCCGCCGAAGCGGCGCAGGCGCTCGAGCGCGCGGTCGAGCTCGACCGCCGAGGCATCGGCGGCGGTACCGGTGGGTGTCGGCATCGTTAGGCGGCGGCCCGGCGTAATACGGCGCGGATGCGGGCGAGGAACCGGGGTGGGTCGGCGGGCTTCGACAGGTAGTCGTCGGCGCCGGCGTCGATGATCTCGACTTCGGTGCGCGAGTCGCCCGACCCGGTGAGCACGATCACCGGGAGCGTGGCCAGCGCCGGCGTCCGGCGAATGTGGGCCAGCACCGAGCGGCCGTCCACGCGCGGCATGTGCAGGTCGAGCACCACCGCGGCGAAACGGCGCTCGGAAGTGAGCATCTCGATCGCGACGGCGCCGTCGCACGCCTGGTGCGGCTCGAATCCCTGTTGGGCGAGCAGCGTGCACGCGAGGTGACGCTCGATCTCGTCATCGTCGGCGACGAGGACGCGGCGCGGCTCGGCCGGCTTCCCGGCGGCGCCGGGGTGCGGCGCCACGCCTAACACACGCTCGGCTTCGCCGGCGGTGGTGTGGCCGGCGGCAATGCGCGCGGCCGCGCTTTCCTCGATCGAGCGCGAACCCGCAGCCCCGATGCTGCGATGCAGCGCCGACGGCGGGGCGCCATCGGCGATGAGCTCGCGCAGCGGCGGCGTCGTCGCGACGATCTCGAATATCGGCACGCGCCCGCGCAATCCGCTGCCTCCACAGGAGGCGCACGCCTGGCCGACGGCGCTCCCGCCGCACGCGGTGCAGGCGCGGCGGAGCAGCTGCTGCGCCACGATGCCGTGCAACGCGGCGGCGATGCGCGTGCGGCCAAGACCCAGCTCGCCTAACCGATCGATCGCGCCGAGCGCGCTCGATGCCTGCAGGACGGCGATGACGAGATGCCCGGTCGTGGCTGCCTGCACGGCGAGGTCGGCGGTTTCGCGGTCGCGCAGCTCACCCACCAGAATCGCAGCGCCGTCCGCGGCCATCGCTTCGCGCGCGAGCGCGGCCGCCGTGAGACCGGTGCGGATGTCGACCTGCATCTGCGAGACGCCCGGCACGCAGCTGTCGATCGGATCCTCGATGCTCGTGACCGGCGTGCCGCGGCCGACCACCTCGCGCGCCAACGCGTACGCGGTGGTCGTACGACCGGAGCCGGGAGCGCCGCACACGAGCACGAGGCCGGCGCGCGCCGCGCACAGCTCGCGCAACCGCGCGAGATCGTCGGGCATCGCATCGAGATCGGCGAGCGTGCGCGCGTCTCCGGCCGTCGGAATGCGTACGGTCGCGCGCTCGCCATCGCGCGTCGGGATCGTCGCCACGCGCAACTCGATTCCGGCGGCGGCGCCGGTCGCCACCTTGATCTTGCCTTCCTGCGGACGCGTCCGCACGGCGGTCGCGAGGCGCGCCAGCGCCTTCACCCGCGCCACGAGGCGCTCGAACTCCGCCGTCTCGAGTTCGGCGTACGGCCTAACCACGCCGTCGATGCGAAACCGCACCATGCCGCCGGTCTTCGCCGGCTCGAACTGCACGTCGCTGGCGCCGGCTGCAATCGCGTCGGCCATCAGCCGATCCGCCACCTGCGCAACGCCCGCAGCGTCGAGCACAGCACCCGTCGCGCTGACCGGTTTCGTGCCGTTGATCGGCGTCGAGGTCGAGGGCGCGATCGGTTGACCGGGCACCGCCAGCGCAGCGTGCAACATCGCAGGACTCGCGATCTCGAACATCACCCGACGACCCGAGGCGAACGCGATGGCTTGCTCGGCTTCGACGTTGGATGGATCGCTCGTCGCGACCACGATGTGCTTGTCGGTCTCGCGCAGAGGCACCACGTTCCACCGGCGCGCGATGCGATCCGGCACCAAGCGGCGCGCCGGGGGATGCGCATCCGCGAACTTCGCAACCTCGAGTCCGGTCGCGGCGGCAACGGCGCGCACGAGTACGTCTTCGCCCAACCCGCAATGCTGTTCGACGCCGGCCCACGCCATCGGCGTGGACATGTCGGCGGCAATATCGAGCGTCTCGGCGCGCGGCAAGTTCGCGCGCTGGGCGATCTGGACTAGCCAGTGCATGTCGAAAGCGACCTGTCTCGCGGAGGACAATTGGGCGCGGCAGCCTGCCGAACCGGGCCAAGTGGTTGCTACGGCCGCCGATGTGCTTCGCGGTCACCCTGGAGTATCGGATCGGTACGGCGACCCTTGAGAACCTCGAGCGCAACCCGGCAACGCTGTCCGGGGGCGGCTAAATCGAGGAGCAGCGGTGCGACCTATCGAACGTTCGAGCCCGACTGCGGGCAGGCGGAGAGCTGCCTCGCCTCCGCTGCCAGGGCCGCTTTGGACGGAGAGGAGCCAAGGAGCGATTGCTCCATCTCGCTGTACACGCGTACCGCGTTCCGGCGCAGGCGCGAGTGCAGCGACACCGGCCGGTCGCGGTCGGCCTGAGGGAGCTGGTCGAGCGCGAGGCCCATGCGGACGCCGTCGGCGACCGCGCGCCGCATCGTGTCGCGGAGCGCGAGCACGTAGCATCTCGTGGTCGCAACGAGGGTTGCCGGGTGCGTCGCGAGGCGGCCGTGTCCGGGCACGGCCACGCGCGGATCGAGTGCGTCAATGCGCGACAGCGCCCCGAGCATCGCGGCGGAGCTGCCGTCGACCATCATCGAGACGCCGTCTTCGACGAGAACATCTCCGGCGAACAACACCCGCTCGTTAGGCAGCCACACCATGAGATCGCCCGCGGTGTGCGCCGGACCGGGGCGCACGATCTCGATGCGGCGTCCGCCGACGACGAGCATCGTGTCGCGCCGCACCGGGATGTCCGGCGTATCGGCGTAGGCGAAGCTGCGCATCTGCTCGAGACCCATGACGCCGGTCCAGTCGCTGGCGAGCCGGTCGTCGCCATCGATGTTGGCCAGCGTGCGCCGATCGGGGTGCGCGATCACGCGCGCGCCTGCGCGCTTGAACACGATGGCGCCGAAGGTGTGGTCCGGATGGTGATGCGTGAGGACCAGATAGCGCACCGGCGCCCGGGTCACCGTGCGGATGGTGCGCATCAGCACGCGGCCTTCGCCCGGGCTGGCGAGCGCATCGATGACGACGACGCCGGCTGGCGTGACGACGAAGCCTGCGTTAGGCCTCCCCTCCACGCCCCGGCCCGTGTCGCCGAGGACCGCGTAGACGCCCGGCGCGAGCTCGCGCAGCGGGAAGGCGGGCAACGTATCCGAGCGGTCGCGCGGATACCGGCTGGCGATCGCCGCGCGTGTGGCCGAATCCGCGCTCAGGGTCCGCGGGACGATCGTCTGTTGGGCATGCGCGCCGCGCGCTGCGAGCAGCGCGATGGCGGCGGCCATCGCTCGTCGCAGCGTCAACCGCCGAAGGCGATGGCGGCAGTCTGCGTATAGACCCGGCCCTTGGTGTCGGTCCATGCGATGTGCAGCGGGCCTTCGTGCGTCGCGCGCAACGGGAAGGCGACGTACGGATCCCGGCTGATACCCGACGTCCAGGCGAAGCGCGCGACGCGGCGCCCGCCGTACGTGATCTCGACCGTCTTGATGTAGTACTCGGGGATGAGCGCGCCCTTTTCGTCGCGCGAGAACCCCGTGTACATCGGATGCGCGACGAGCGCGCGCACGTAGATCACGCTGTCTTTCTGGATGCCGGGCGGCAGCAGAATGCGCGCATCGCCGGTGAGGGGGCCCGCGACGGAGGTCACGTCACACGCATCCGTTGAGCGTGGTGTAGACGAGCTTGTGCGCCCACCACAGCTCGCCGCGACTGGTTTCGACGATGGCGCGCACCTGGGAGCTGCGCCGCATCTTGATGCGCGTGTCGATGGACGCCTTGCCTAACGCAGGCGTGAGCTCGAAGCCGGCGACGTAGATGTCGGGGTTGTGATCGACCACGAGATGGATGGCCTTCACATAGTGGTCGGGATCCATCGGGAGATCGGTCTCGATGAAGATCGGGACTTCGCGGCTGTCGGGTGCGACTTCGGGGAGATCGAGGCTCACGTGCCCATCTTTGATGGAACGCGCGCCGAAATGCTCGCGCAGCACTTTCTTCGCGGCATCGGGCATATCGTCGCCGGGGCCATCGTGAGCGCCTTGCGCGGCGAGCAGATCGCGTCCGCTCAGCGCCAACGCCGTGGCGCCGAGGAGGGCGGCGCGGAGAAAAGAACGTCGGCCGGTGGACTCGTGATTCTCCATGGGTTCTCCACGCGAGCGCGCATTGGACGCGTCGTGCTCGCATCGGAATAACTAACGTGCGCGTGGGGTGGGGGCCAGTCTCGCGTGACACGAGCGCCGGCGCGCCCTACATTCATCGCATGCCCAAGACGCCGTTCGTGGTGGCCGAATACGTTCGCTGGGGCGACATCGATCTCGCCGGCATCATCTGCTACGGCGCGTACATCCGCTTCTACGAGCTCGCGGAGACGGAGATCTTTCGCGCGTGCGGGCTGCCGTTCCGCGAGATGTTCGAGCGCTACGACATCTGGTTGCCGCGCAAGGTCATGCACACCGAGTTCTACCGGCCCGCGCGCCTGGACGACCGTCTCGAGGTGGCGACGTATTTCAGCCGCGTCGGCGAGTCGTCGCTGACGATCAATTTCGATGTGCTCGATGCGGACGGCGCATCGCTGCACGCGGCGGCGTATCAGGTGCTGGTATGCGTGTCGCGGCAGAGCTTCGCGAAGGTGCCGCTGCCGGCCGCCGTGGTGGAGGCCGTCGGGCGGTACATGATGGACAGCGAGACGGCGCGCGCGGCGGTTAGGGGTCTGGATCCGGTGCGCGCCCGGTCTTCGAGTTAGGCTGTCAGCGGGCGGTCGCCGCCGGCTCCCGCGCCGGCTCGGCGGACTCGCCGTTGGGCGGGCTCGCGTTCGGCGATGCTGCGTTGGGCAAGCTCGCGTTCGGCGAGGTCGTGTTGGGCGGCGGCGCGCTCGGCGGCGCCGCGGCGTCCTTGGCGGCGGGCGCCTCGCGCGGCGCCTCCTCGAGCGCATCCTCGCGGTAGGCGATCCAGCCTCCGGCGTCCTCGGCCACCAGCTCGACCTCGGTGCCTAACGGAACGGTGAGGTTCGGCACCTCGTGTCCGGCCGGGAAGTCGGCGAGCACCGGCACGTTGAGGTCCGAGACCAGGTCGAGCAGGAAGTCCTCGAACTCATCTTCCTCCGAGCGGTCGATCGAGAGCTGGCCGAACACGATGCCCTTCACCGCGCGCAGCAGGCCCGCGGCGCGGAGGTGCACGAGCCGCTCGTCGAGCACGCTCATCGGATCGCGCGTTTCCTCGAGGAAGAGGATCGCGTCGCGCGTATCGACTTCGTACGGCGTGCCGATCGTCTGCTGGACTAACGACAGGTTGCCGCCGATGAGACGGCCCGTCGCGCGCCCGGGCCGCAGCACGCGCGCCATGCCCTTGCCCAGCTTCGCCGGCGGTTTGGGGATCATGAGCGCGTTGAGCAGCGAGGCCATCGTCGGGTCGCGCGCGCTCGGAATCAGATCGTCCACCGTGGGCCCGTGAAAAACGCGGAGGCCTGCTCGGCGCATGAGCCAGAGATGGAGCGCCGTGATGTCCGAGTAGCCGACGAACGGTTTTGGGTTGCGGCGGAAAATCTCCGGCTCGAGATAGGGCAGCATACGCACCGCGCCATAGCCGCCTGTGCCGCCGACCACGGCTTTGACCTTCGGATCCAGCCACACGCCCATGAAATTCTCGGCGCGCCGCTCATCTTCGGCGCGCTTGAATCGCCGGCCCTTCGAGATCTCGGGGTCGAGCACGACGCTGAAGCCGACGTGCTCCAACGCCTTCACGCCGCGCACGAGCCACCCGGGACGCGGCGCGTACGACGGCGCGACGACTCCGATTGCGTCGCCTTTGACGAGCGCGGGCGGCTTGATGAGGGGCGCGGGTTTGTCGCCGCCGTCAGAAATCATGGGGTGACCAGTGAGTCGAACGAGGTCTGCGGCCGCTGACGGGCCTATAGCCAATGCTACACCGCTCGAAGGGCGCGTCGCCAGACGAAAATGCCCTTGCAAATTGATGGACGCACACTCTGGCGAATGTGTGAAACCGCGATGAATAATGCTTCAGCGAATCGGCCCCGTCGTGCGTCGTTAGCTTGTCGCCTCCCTTGTCCATCTCGACCTGCCGCTGGTCGAGTCGGGCGCTCTACTCATCTCCGGCGGTCCACCTCTGTGATGAATCGAAAACTTCTTCCCGCCCTGGCACTGGCGGCCGCATCCGCGGCTGCCTGCGCCCACAAACCTAGTCAGCAGGCGCCTGAGCCCGTACGGCAGCCCGCAACAGCAATGATCTCGGAGCAGCGCCCGGCGCGCGGAGCGGTATGCGGAGCCGGAGGAGGAGGTGGTGGCGGTGGCGCACCCGGCGCACCCGGCGGAGCGGCACCCGCTGCGGCAGCGGCCGCAGCCGCGCGAGACACCGGTGCCGCCCGTCAGGTTGCGACCGGCGCACCGCGCCCGCGGCCCTACGATCGCGTCATCACGCGCGCCGCGAAGACCTATCGCGGCATGTTCATCGTCCACGTCCAGTGCGACCGTCTCTATTTCGAGATCCCGCAGAAACAGCTCGGCGTCGACATGCTCCTCGTCGGCCGGTACGATCGGGCGGCTGCAGCAGAGCCCGATCAGCCGCGAGGCGGCTTCGGCGAGTATGGGGGCGATGAGTTCGGCGAACGCACGCTCGTGTGGCAGCGCGATGGCGATCGCATCATTCTCCGGTCACCGACCTTCTCGATCACCGCCGATTCGTCGCTCGCGGTCTACCGGTCGGTCGAGGCGTCCAACTATGCGCCCATCGTTGCGATCTTCAACGTGGAGGCGTACGGTCCCGACAGCGCGGCCGTCATCGATGTGACGCGCCTCTATACGAGCGAAGTGCCTGAGTTCGCGGCGATTCGGGGTCGGATCGATGAGCGCCGCTCGTACATCGAGAGCGCGGCGGCGTTCCCGGAGAACGTTGAGATTCAGGCCGCGCAGACCGGCATTCCGGCGCCGGAAGGCGGGCGTTTTGGTGCTCCGCAGCCGGCGCAACCGCAAGCCAACGCGGAAGCGATCAGTGTGCTTGCGCACTGGAGCCTGGTGCGGCTGCCCGATCATCCGATGATGCCGCGCCGGTTCGACGAGCGGGTGGGGTACTTCTCCATCGATCAGGTCGACTTCGGTCTCGAGCAGCGCGCGGCCCGGCGTCAATACATCTCGCGGTATCGTCTCGAATGTTCGGACCAGCGGGTCGGCGACCTCTGCATTCCGAAAAAGCAAATCGTGTACTATGTCGATCCTGGGACGCCCGATGAATGGAAGCCGTGGATTCGGAAGGCGATTACGGATTGGCAGGTGGCGTTCGAGGCAGCGGGCTTCAAGGACGCGATCATCGCCAAAGATCCGCCGGCCAATGATTCGACGTGGTCGCCGGAAGACATCAGACATACGATGATACGATGGCTGCCGTCGACAATTGAAAACGCGGTTGGCCCGCACGTCAGCGACCCGCGCACCGGAGAAATCCTCAACGGATCGGTGCGCATCTTCCAGAACGTGCTCAACCTGCAGCGTGACTGGTACTTCACGCAGGCCTCGCAGCTCGATCCGCGCGCACGGTCGTTCCCGATGCCCGACTCGCTCATGGGCCGGCTGCTCGAGTTCGTGGTCGCCCACGAAATCGGCCACACGCTGGGCCTCCGGCACGATCAGTTAGGCAGCTCGACGTATCCGGCCGACAGCGTCCGCAGTGCGACCTGGGTCCACAAGATGGGCCACAGCCCGAGCATCATGGACTACTCGCGGTTCAATTACGTGGCCCAACCGGAAGACCACATCGCGCTCGAGGACATCGTCCCGCGGATCGGTCCGTACGACAAGTTCGCGATCATGTGGGGCTACACGCCGATCCCCGACGCCAAGACGCCGGACGAAGAGCGCCCAACGCTGGACAAGTGGGCCATGCAGCAGGACTCGATTCCCTGGTATCGCTTCTCCGAGAGCAATGACTTCGGCGACTTCGGCACACTCACCGAAGCCGTTGGCGACGCCGATCCGGTGTGGTCCACCACCTATGGATTCAAGAACATCGCGCGCGTGATGGGATACATCGCCGGCGCGACCACGAAAGCGGCCCAGGACAACAGCGACATGAAGGAGATTTACGATCGCACGGTCGGCCAATGGGCCACCGAGGCGACGCACGTCGTGACCGTCATCGCCGGCGCGGAGGTGCAGTACAAGTCGGGCAGCCAGCCGGGTCCCGTGTACAAGCCGCTGCCGCGAGCCCGTGAAGTGGCAGCCATGAAATTCCTCAACGACAACGTGTTCCGCACACCGTCGTATCTGATCCGTCCCGAGCTCAGCCGTCGGATCGAGGCGGAGGGCATGATCAATCGCGTCGTCGCCGCGCAATCCCGTGTGCTCGCGTCTGTCCTCAACGACAACCGCATGAACCGGTTGATCGAAGAGGAAGCAGTGGCGACCGACAAGAGCACGGTCTATCCGCTCCCCAACATGCTGAGCGATCTGCAGAACGGCATCTGGTCGGAGCTGTCGGCGGGACGTGTCTCGATCGATGCGTATCGACGCGAGCTGCAGATGGTGTATCTGACGCAACTGAACAGCAAATTGAATCCGCCTGACGAGTCGGCACGGCCGGCCGGACCGCCGCGCAATCCGTTTGGCCGTCGGAACATTCCGCTCTCGGAGGACGTGAAGTCGGAACTGCGCGGCGAGCTGCTCGCCCTGCGCGCGGACATCCGTCGTGCGATTCCGAAAGCCGCCAACGAAGAGACGCGCTTTCATCTCGAAGCCGCCGACCACCGTATCGGCGACATCCTGGAGCCGAAGAAGTAGTCAAAAAAGCTGCAGTAGCATCAGGGCTTCACAGAACCGAGCTAAGGACAACCGAACCGATCGTTGTGCGTCGAAAAGTGCGTTGCCTAACGGCCAATTAAAGTGCGTTGTCGTTCGCGACGACACGTGCTTGCGCCCGCCACGGGCAACCGCGCTTTCCCTCGACGCAGAACGATCGTTTCGTATTCCCTAACGCGTCACTCTCGTTCTCGGTTGAACTGTCGCTGCTTTTCGGAACTCTTCCGCGGGTTTCGTAGAGATGAGGTCTGCGGCATACTCAAGGGTGAGCAGCCGTCCCGCGTCGACCGTTCACGGTTCGCGGCGCCAGGCGCGGGCCCGTCGTTTCATGATCGAAGGGAAGGAGAACCTGAAGCGAGAACGAAAGCCATCGTGCTCGGCACGGCGAGGGCGTTGCCTAACGGATAGTCAAGGCGCTTTTGACACCAAGAGCGACCTCCACCGTCGATGCTGCCCCCGAGCCACCGCCCTCACGCCTCGAACCCAATAGATCGACCTCTCCTGTGAAAAAACACGCCGCCCGCGCGACCTCCCGCTAGGCCGTTGGTCTCCTGCAGCCGAGCGATCCGGGCCTTGTCCGACGTGTCGCGCCGTGTCCGCCCTTAGCAGTCCGTCCTTTGTCCGACGTGTCCGCGCCGTGTCCGCCTTTAGCAGTGCGTCCGCCCGTCCGCCTGTATTCCTGTCGCGATTCACTAGATTCCACTCCATGCCCGACCCCGCGGACTCGACCTACTTCCGAAAGGGTTTTGGCCTCAAAGCCGAGGTCGCAGCAACACTCGACTCGGACTACTCCGGTCGGCTCGTGGACCTCCTGCGCGAGCGTGAGTTCGTGCTCACCGCCGGCGACACCACGGTGCACCTGGCGCGCGAATTCGGCTTCTGCTACGGCGTCGAACGCGCGGTGGAGTACGCGTATCAAACGCGCGCCAAATTCCCCGACCACCGCGTCGTCCTGGTGGGCGAGATCATCCACAACCCGCACGTCAACGCGAAGCTGCGCGCAATGGGCGTCGAGATTCTGCTGCCGGAACCGGGCGGCGCCGGCTTCGACTACTCGCGCGTCACGCCGGACGACGTCGTGATCATTCCGGCGTTCGGGGTCACCATGCGGGACTTCGCGACGCTGCGCGACATCGGCTGCGTCGTGGTCGACACTACCTGCGGCTCGGTGCTGAACGTGTGGAAGCGCGTCGAGACCTACGCGCGCGATGGATTCACGGCGGTGATTCACGGCAAGCATTACCACGAGGAGACGCGCGCCACGGCGTCGCAGGTGCGGCGGCACGAGGGCGGCGCCTTTCTCATCGTGCGCGACATGGCGGAGGCACGCCAGGTATGCGACTACATCGAGGGCCGCGCCGCCCGCGACGCGTTCCTGGCGCGGTTCGCGCATGCGGCGTCGCCGGGCTTCGATCCGGACGTGCACCTGGCGCGTATCGGCGTGGCCAACCAGACCACGATGCTGGCCGGCGACTCGCTGGCCATCGCTGCTGCGTTAGGCGACGCGCTCGAGCGCGCGCACGGCGCGGCCTACCGCGCGGCCAACTTCCGATCGTTCGACACGATCTGCAGCGCGACGCAGGACCGCCAGGACGCGGTTGCGGCGCTGCTCGAGCAGCCGTTGGACGCGATGGTCGTCGTCGGCGGGTACAACTCGAGCAACACCCTCTCGCTGGCGGCGCTCTGCGCGCCGCGCGTGCCGACGTATCACGTGGAAGATGCGACGTGTCTGGACGCCGCATCGGGCACGATCCGGCACCGGCCGATCGGCGCCGGCCGCGACGTCGAGACGAGCGATTGGCTGGCGATGGCGGGCGCGGTGCACGTCGGCATCACGGCCGGCGCGAGCACGCCGAACAACAAAATCGGTGACGCGGTCGCGCGCATCTTCGCCACGCGCGGCATCGATCCCCGCGGCATCGCGTGAGCACCGCCACGGTTCCGTCCAGCGATTTCGGTTTCGCCGAGCTCAAGGCGGGCGGGACGCGCGTGGTCGTCGTGCCCGCGCTCGGCGGCAAGATCGTGTCGCTCGAGATCGGCGGCCGCGAGTGGCTGTGGCGCAGCCGGGCGCGCGCGTCGCGCCCCGCCGACGGCGCGTCGTACGAATCGGTGGGCGACACCGGCGGCATCGACGAATGCTTCCCGACCGTGGCGCCGTGCGTGCTGCCGTCGGCGGTCGCGCGCTACGGCGGACTCGCGCTCCCCGATCACGGTGAGCTGTGGTCGCAACCGAGCACGTTCGCGCTCGAGACGCGCGACGACGGCATGTACGCGTCGTGCGCGTGGGAGGGACGGCGCATGGCGTACCGGTTCGTGCGCGGGATCAGCGTGCGCGCGGCGGCGCCGGTGGAGCTGCGGTACCAACTGACCAACGACGGACGGGTGCCGCTGCCGTTCGTGTGGGCGTCGCGCGCGGTGTTTCCGTTAGACAAGGACACGCGGATCGTGCTCGCCGATGGGACGCGGGCCCGCGTCTGGTCGGCCCGGGGGATCGAGCTTGGGATCGGCGCGGAGATGCGGTGGCCGCGCGCGGTGGCGCGGGGACGCATGATCGATCTGTCGTCGCCAGACGCGGCCGGCCGCGCGTACTCGTGCACGGCGTACGTCGACGCATCGCGTGCGTCCGTCGAGCAGGGTGGCACTCGTCTCGAAGCGGTCCTGGATGGCGCCGTGCAGCCGTCGATGAGCGTGGCGATCGAGAAGCCGGGATGGTCGGCGTTCCGGCGCGCGGCCCCCCGGGTGGCGATCGCGCCGTCCATCGGCGCACCGGCGTCGCTCGCGGAGGCGCTGGGCTCGTGGCACGGCGCGGCGTGGGTGGACGCCGGCGCGACGCTCGAGTGGACCGTGACCTGGCGCGCCGTTGCCTAACGACCGATGACGCGGGCCGTGCCGGACGACGAGACCTTTGCCCAGCTCGATGCGCTCCAGCGGGGCGAGCGGCGGGTGGCGATGGCCACGCTCGTGTCGACGACGGGCACGACGCCGAAAAAAGAAGGCGCCAAGATGTGGGTGGGCGAAGACGGGCGCATTCGCGGATCGGTCACCATCGGCGGCTGCGTCGATGCGCAGGTGGTCGGCGTCTCGGACGACGTCTTGCGCTCGGCGACGCCGGCGCTGCTGTCGCTCTCGTTAGGCGACGAGGAGGCCTGGGACCTGGGCCTGACGTGCGGCGGGACGGTGGAGGTGCTCGTCGAGCCGGTGCAGCTCGACAACGATGCCGATCCGGTGGTCCTGGCCTACGGCGCCCTCCGCGGCGAAGCCGCAGCGGGCCGCCGCGCGGTGGCGGTGGTCCCGTTAGGCGACGGCGCGGCGGCCCCGAGGCGGCTCGTGGTGCGCGAGGATGGCACCGCCGCCGGGACGTTGGGCGATGCGGACCTCGACCGCGCCGCGGCGCAGCAGGCGCTGGACGTCATCGCGCACGGCGCCTCGCGCGCCGCGGCGGTCGAGGCCGGCGGCCGCCGCGCCCGGTGCTTCTTCGAGCTGCACGGACCAGCGACCACGCTGGTGCTGTTCGGCGCCGGCCAGGTGGCGATCCCGCTCGCGCGCTTCGCCAAAGGCCTGGGCTGGAACGTCATCCTCGTCGATGCCCGCGAGCGCTACGCGACGCGCGACCGGTTCCCCGATGCCGATGACATCAGGATCGGCGCGTTAGGCGAGATCGCGGAGCAGCTCCGCTACGATGCGTCGACGATCGTGATCCTCGTGGCGCACGACTACAAGTTCGAGCTGCCCGCCCTGCGCGTGGTGCTGGCGCAGCAACCGGCGTACATCGGCCTGTTGGGCAGCCGCCGCCGCGGCCGCGCGATCCTCGAGTTCCTGGCCGCCGACGGATTCGACGCCGCGAGTCTCGCCCGCGTCCACGTCCCCGTCGGCCTCGACATCGGCGCCCGCAGCGCGGCCGAGATCGCCCTGGCGGCGCTCGCCGAAGCCATCGCCGTCCGCACCGGACGGCCCGGCACACCGCTGCGCGCCGCCGCCGGCGCACCCTCTGCCTAACGCATGATCGCAGGCCTGGTGCTCGCCGCCGGCGCCTCCCGCCGCTTCGCCGACGGACGCGGCGCGCAGAAGCTCGTCGCGCCGGCAGCCGGCAAACCGGTCGTCCGTTGGACCGTCGAACGCGTCCTGGCATCGCGCGTCGACCACGTCGTCGTCGTCACCGGCTACGAACGCGATGCGGTGAAGGGCGCGCTGTCCAACCTGCGCGTTCGCCTCGTCCACAATCCGAACTACGCGCGCGGACTCGGCGCGTCGCTGGAGGCCGGCATCGCGGCGCTTCCGGCGGCCGTCACCGGCGCGATCATCGTGCTCGGCGATCAGCCGACCGTGTCCACAGCCGTGATCGACAAACTCGTCGACGCCTGGCACGAACGGCGCATGCCGATCGTCGCGCCGCTCTATTGCGGCGTGCGAGGGAATCCCGTGCTCTTCGCCGCGTCGGTGTTTCACGAGCTGCGCGCCGTCGGCGGCGATCGCGGCGCGCGCGACATCATCGCGCGATCGCCCGAACGAGTAACGCTGCTCGATGTCGACGCCGATATGCCGCTCGACGTGGACGATCGCGCGTCGCTCGACGCCGTCAGCCGCGCGCTCGCCGCCGAGCCTGCGGCGACGGGCCGCACATGAAACATTCGACCGCCGCGCGCGTACGGACTGATGTCTCGAACGCGCGCTTGGGAGCGCGGAATCATGATTGGTGTGTTGAAGGCGTTGTTGGGTACTGTACTCGGGCTCGCGCTGCTCGTGCCGGCCGCCATCATTCTCGGCGTCATCGGGCTGCCGGCTGTCGTCATTCTGGCTGTGCTCGCCGTTCCGGTGCTCGTCGTGCTGGCCGTGGTCGGCTTGCCGATTCTGCTGCTGCTCCTCGCGGCGGCAGCCGTGTTGGGCGTCGTGTTCGCCGTGCTGGGCGCCGTGCTGCAGGTGGGCGCGCTGACGCTCAAGCTGCTGCTCTTCGTCGCGCTGCCCCTGCTCGCGCTGGCGTGGCTGGTGAAGCATGTCGCGGCCGGAGCGCACCGCGAGCGCATCTGAGCGTTCGCCTAACGATCAGCTCGAGCGGAACAGGAGCACCAGTTCTCCCATTTCCACCGTGTCGCCGTCCTGCAGCCAGCGCACGCCCTCGGGCGTGTGCAGCACCTGGCCGTTCACCGCGGTCGGATTGGTCTGCGACAGGTTGATGATCTTCCAGCGTCCGCCCTCGTAGTGCAGGCGCGCCTGCTGCCGGCTCACCGTGGTGATCGGCAGGCGGATGTGCGTGCGGGGCGGACCTTCGCCGCGGCCGAGCGTGTAGTCCGCCGCGCTTCCGCCATCGACGCGCGGGAACCGAATGGCCTCGCCGCGATGCGGGCCGCCCGTGATCTCGAGGCGCCCGGGCAGATATCCGTTAGGCACGGCGCCGCCGCGCGGCATCTCGATCGTACGCCCGTCGGGCGGTGCGTACGGCCACGGCTCCGCCGGCGGCGGCTCATAGTTGCGCACTGGCTCCGGCGGCTGATACATCGGCGGGTACGCAGCCGCGCCGCTACTCCTTCCGAACGCGGCAGGTTTGAGCCGCGGCTCGCGCCGGTCGTGCACCTCGAACACGAGCGGCGGCAGCGCCTCGATCCGATGCGCTGCGCGCTTTCGCCGTACGATGATCACGGCGACAACGAGCGCCAGAATGGCGCATCCGACAAGAATCCACGTCGTCTGGTCCATCCCGGTTGCCCACGAAGGGAGTGCGTTCATGGTCTAGCTACCATGACTTGGGGGAACGGGCAAGACCCATTCCCTGCACAGGAATATTCACCCGCGGCAGGCGATTGGTTCCAGCGAGCTCAGCCACGTCAACGCGACCGCTTTCGCGACGCGCACCGCGGGGGCGCAGTCTCGAATAGATTGATTGCGTCCTCGCCGGCCGCTCGTTGTGGCCGCCGGCCGTCCGCGACCCGCGCCATCAGATTTTCTCTATGCCCAAAGACTTTCCCGATCACCACGACGCCGAGTTGGTCCTCCGCTTGTACGAGCTGCGTCGCGAGCCCACGATGCGAGTGTCGCGACAACAGATGCGGGAGTTTCTGCCCAAGTCGTACGAGGATCTCGCCGCCGTCACGAAAGCCGATCACCCGCTCAACGCGGCATATCGCCAGACGACGACGTACTGGGAGATGGTGTACGGCATGGCGCGCCACGGCATCATCCACTCAGACTTTCTCGCGGAGACGAGCGGCGAGGGCCTGTTGTTGTTCGCGAAGGTGAAGCCGCATCTCGAGCGCTATCGGAAAGAGATTTCCTCGCGCGCGTTCCGGAACGTCGAATGGTTCGTGTCGGACAGCGCGACGGCGCGCGACATCTTCGCGAATCAAACCGAGCGGATCGCCAAGCAGCTCGCCGCGAAGTAGCAGACAGCAGTGCGACCGCGGCCCACGGCGACGTCTATATTTCGGGAATGATGACAACCCCAGCCACGCGGATCGCGCACGAGCAGCGCCGGGCCGCACCCGGTGCGTCGCGGGCGCCGTCGGAAAAAAAGAAAGTCGACATGAGCAACGCCTGGGCCGAGGCGCGCGAGCTGATCTGGCGGAATCGCAGCCAGGTGTCGCTGGGTCTGGGGTTGATGTTGATCAATCGCCTCGCGGGCCTGGTGCTGCCGGCGAGCCCCAAGCTGCTCATCGACCGCGTGATCGGCAAACACCAGGTCAACCTGCTGATGCCGATCGCGTTAGTCGTGGTGGTCGCGACGCTGGTGCAGGCCGGCACCACCTTCGCGCTCTCACAAGTGATGAGCGTGGCGGCGCAGCGCGCGATCGCCGAAATGCGCAAGCGAGTCAATCAGCACGTGCTGCGGTTGCCGGTGTCCTACTTCGACGGGACGCAGACGGGCATTCTCATCTCCCGCATCCTGAACGACGCCGAAGGCATCCGCAATCTCGTGGGCACCGGGCTCGTGCAGTTGAGCGGAGGCCTGGTGACCGCGGTGCTTGCGTTAGGCGTGCTCTTCTGGCTCAACTGGTCGCTCACCACCATCACGCTGCTCATCCTGATCACCTTCGGCGGAGGCATGGCGATGGCGTTCACGAAGCTGCGCCCGATCTTCCGCGAGCGCAGCGTGATCACCGCCGACGTCACGGGCCGCCTCAGCCAGTCGTTGAGCGGCATCCGCGTGGTCAAGACGTACATCGCCGAGCGCCGCGAACAGCTCGTCTTCGCGCGCGGCGTGCACAGGCTGCTGCGCAACATTGCGCGCACGATCACCGGCGTGTCGGCGCTCACCGCGTTCACCACGCTCATCGTCGGCGCCGTCGGTGTGTTGATGATCGTGGTGGGCGGCCACGCGATTCTCGCCGGCACGATGACGCTCGGCGATTTCGTGACGTACGTGCTGTTCATCGGCCTGGTCGCTGCTCCGTTGGTCCAGATCGCGTCGATCGGCACGCAGATCAGCGAGGCGTTCGCGGGGCTCGACCGCATCCGCGAGATCCGGATGATGGCCACCGAAGACGAGCACGACGCCGAGCGCGGCCGCGTGCCCGACGTGGAAGGCGACGTGCGGTTCGAGGATGTGAGTTTCTCGTACGCCGAGAACGTCCCGGTGCTGCGCGACATCTCGTTCCACGCGCCGGCGGGATCGACCACCGCGCTCGTCGGCTCGAGCGGCGCCGGAAAGAGCACGCTCATCAGCCTCATCATGGCGTTCAACCATCCGCAGTCGGGGCGCATTCTGATCGACGGACGCGACCTGGCGGACTTGCGGTTAGGCGAATATCGCTCGCACCTCGGCGTGGTGCTGCAAGACAACTTTCTGTTCGACGGCACCGTCGCCGAGAACATCGGCTTCTCCAAGCCCGGTGCGTCGGCGGAGGAGATCAGGGCCGCCGCACGCGCCGCGCACTGCGACGAGTTCATCAGCCGGTTCACCGACGGCTACGAGACAGTGGTGGGCGAGCGGGGCGTGCGGTTGTCGGGTGGCGAGCGCCAGCGCGTCGCGATCGCACGCGCGATTCTGGCCGATCCGCGCATCCTGATTCTCGACGAAGCCACGTCGAGCCTCGACAGCGAAAGCGAGGCGCTGATCCGCGACGGACTGCGCCGGCTGCGCCGCGGCCGGACGACGTTCGTGATCGCGCACCGCCTCTCGACGATCGCCAGCGCGGATCAGATCCTGGTGCTCGAGGAAGGCCGCATCGTTGAGCGCGGCACACAGGACCAGCTGCTCGCGGCGCACGGCCGCTACCGCCAACTCTACGACAAGCAATACGGGTTGGAGGTCGACCGTTTCGTCAATCCGGGCGAGGATTTCACGCCGGACGAATCGTTAGGCAAGGAGCTGCCGCGCGTCCGCGTGACGCCCGACCGGTCGCTCTGAGCCGCTGCTCCCCCAGTCGTTCCATTCATGCCCAGCCCATCGCGCAATCCGTATTTCGAGCTTCGACGCTCGACCATCCAAGGCCGCGGCGCGTTCGCGCGCCGCAAGATCCGCAAAGGCACGCGCATCATCGAGTACACGGGCGAGCGCGTGTCGCACGAGGAAGCGGACCGCCGCTACGACGACGAGCACATGAAGCGCCACCACACGTTCCTGTTCACGCTCGATCGCAAGACGTGCATCGATGCTGCCGTGAACGGGAACGACGCGCGCTTCATCAATCATTCGTGCGATCCGAACTGCGAAGCGGTGATCGACGGCGCCCACATCTACATCGAGGCGCTGCGCACCATTCAGCCCGGCGAAGAGCTGGTGTACGACTACCAGTACGAGCGCGAGGACGATGCGACCGACGATGACGAGAAGCTCTATCCGTGCCGGTGCGGATCGCCGAAATGCCGGGGCACCATCCTCGCGCCGCGCTCGCGAAAAAAGAACGGGACATCCCGCCGGGCGGCCCGCGGCGCCTAACGCATGGCGTGAGCGCGTTCGCGGATCGGTTCTCGCGGCAGGCCGCCGCGTACGCCAGCTTCCGGCCCAGGTACCCGGATGCGCTGTTCGCCTGGCTGGCGAGTCTCGCGCCGGGCGCGGCGAGGGCCTGGGACTGCGCGACCGGGAACGGGCAGGCGGCGACCGGGCTCGCCTCGCGCGTCGACCGGGTTCTGGCCACCGATGCCAGCGCGCCGCAGCTCGCCCACGCCCAACGGTTGCCTAACGTCCACTATGTGCGCATGACGGCCGAGGCGGCCGCGCTGGCGTCGGGTTCTGTGGACGTGGTGACGGTCGCCCAGGCGCTCCACTGGTTCGACATTCCGCGATTTTTCGCGGAGGTCCAGCGGGTGCTCCGGCCGGGCGGTATCGTGGCGGCGTGGTGCTATTCGCTCATCCGCATCGCGCCGGCGATCGACCAGGTCATCGACCACTATTACTTCGAGACGCTCCGCCACGCCTGGGCGCCCGAGCGCGCGCTCGTCGACCGCGCCTACCGGGGCGTGCCGTTCCCGTTCGACGAGATTGCCGCGCCGGCGATGGCGATCGTGGCGTCGTTGACGCGCGACCAGGTGATCGGCTATTTGCGCACGTGGTCGGCGACGCGCGTGTTGCAGGAGCGAGAAGGGCGCGATCCGGTGCTCGATGTGGAGCAGGCGATCGCGCCCGTCTGGCCCGATGCGCACGCACGGCTGGACGTGCGCTGGCCCTTGTCGTTCCGCGTCGGACGCGCCGCGTGAGGCGCGCGGGCGCCGGCTTCCGTTAGTCGGTCGGTTGGTCGATCCCGCGAAATGCGACGAGCACGTCGGACTCGTCGCGGCCGTTGATGAGCCGGTACTGATAGTCCGGCCGCTCGGCGATGGGCGCGAACCGCACGATCACGTAGTCGCCTGCCTTCCACTGCTCGACGCGCGGGCGGTCGCTCAACGCCACTTTCCAGCGGGTGCCGTCATCCAGCACGATGTACCCGGCGCCGTCGCCCACCGCCTGCACCCGTATTGCGCCGACGACGTTCTCGTAGGCCGTCGTATCGTCGGTGCGCTGCGACACGCGGCTGTTGGCGTCGCGCATCATTGCGAGGGAACCGACGCGGTCGCCGCGGGTGCCGGCGCTGCCCAACGAGTCGCTCGGAGGCGTCGCAAGCGTCGCGCCTGACGAGTCGGCGCGAGACGACGACGCGACGTAAGTTGGGCTGGATTGCGCGAGCGACGTCGCGGCGGGAACGGCGACGAGCGCCGCGAGCGCGCCGGCAACACGAAGTGCTCTCATGACTTCCTCCCGCTTTGGGCGGCGCTCGCCGGTGCGGTCACCAGGCCGGCATCGGAGCTCGGCGTCGCGTGCACTTCCCTAAGGTATCCGGCGGCGTGGAAAGTGGAGGAGGGGGTGTTTCAGCCCGTCGCGAGCCCTGTAACGTTTTTTTTCCCTCGCGTCTTGTTTTTTTCCTCGTTTGGCATTTCCTTAGCAGTGGTTCGGCGCGCCGGCGGTTAGCTCGATTTCCGATGCCGGTGTCGGGGTCCTTGGGTGGGTGGTTTCCGCGACGAGCAGTTCCTGCCACGCGTCGCGGCGGGACAGCCGGCTGATTTCCCCGCAGTCCGTTCTTCTCCGAGTTCACAATGCAGCTTCGAAAAACCGTTGCGGCGGCTTCGCTGGCGCTCATCGTGAGCAGTACGCTCGCGGTGACTGCGCGCGCGCAGGTCTGCGAGTGCAAGTTCCCCGAGTCGAACGAGAGTGGTTCCGTGGCCGGCGCGTTCGGCGGCGGTCTGTTCGCGGGGTTGGTGGCGGCGGTGCTCCATATCAAGCACACGCACGAGGCGTCGCTCCAGCCGCGCGTCGATCCATTCACGGCTGATCCTGTGGGTGTTGCGCCGGTTGTGGAGACGGCCACCGGCGAGGTTGCGAACAGCGACTCGACCGCTCCGGCGGCGGGCGGTCCGGAGGCGGATCGTGCGCGTGCGGCGGGTTCGGGGCCGGCGTCGCCGCACGTCCGGCGCTACGCGGCCGGTCGGCCGCCGCGGCTGACGGCGGATGAGGCGATGCAGGAAGGCCTGGTGCCGCCCAAGACGGCGACGATGATGCCGGCCTATGCGCTGATCGGGTTAGGCTCGCTGCTCCTGGGCTTGTTTCTGGTGCGGCAGCGGACGAGCCATCGGCGCCGGCGGTACTGAGCGTTCCGGCCGGCGCATCGGCCGGCCGTATGCCTAACGGAAATCGTGCGGGCGGATGCCCTCGGCGCCGACGTCGAAGCGCAGGGCGCGAAACACCTCGCCGCGCAGATTGACCACGCGCTGCTCCACCTGCAGCGCGCCGCGCACGAGCAGGAGCGGCGCCGTGGTGATGAGCAGCGCCTGCCGTTCGAACTGCTTCGGCGTCACGACCACGTTCAGCAGCCCGGTCTCGTCCTCGAGCGTGAGGAAGACGAATCCCTTGGCGGTGCCCGGCCGCTGCCGGCAGATCACGAGGCCCGCCATCGCGACGTTTCGTGCGCCATCGGGGAGCGCGAGGACCTCGCGCGCCGTGTGCACTCCGTTAGGCGTGAGAATCGGCCGCAGGTGCTTGAGCGGGTGGCCGTGGAACGACACGCCGGTGAGGCGGTAGTCGGCGGCGGTGAGCTCGAGCGTCGACATGGCCGGCACGCTCGCCGGCACGTCGAGCTTGGGGCGGTTGGGCGCCAGCGCGCCGGCTTCGCCGCGGAACGTTTCGAGCATCCGCCAGATCGCGGCGCGCCGCCGGCGGGCATCCGGTTCGTCGGGCACGAAGCCGTCCAACGCACCCGACTCGGCCACCGCGCGGAGCGCGCGGCGGTCCAGCCCCGATCGCCTAACGAAGTCGGCGATGGACTGGAACGGCCCGCCGGTGCGCAGCGCGGCGTCCAGCAGGTCCCGCGACCGGGATCCCAGTCCCTTGATGAGCCGGAAGCCGAGCCGCACGGCGGGGGACGCCGTGGGCGTCGCCGGGTCGCGCTCCAGCGTGCACTCGAAGGCCGAGCGCGAGGCATCGACGGGGCGAATGGGCACGCCGTGGCGGCGCGCATCTTCGATGATCGTGCCGGGCGAGTAGAAGCCCATCGGTTGGGCATTGAGGATCGCCGCCGTGAACTCGGGTGCGTAGTAGTGCTTGAGGTAGGCGCTCGCGTACACGAGCAACGCGAAGCTCGCGGCGTGCGATTCGGGGAAGCCGTAGTCGGCGAAGGCATTGATCTGCTTGTAAATCCGGCGGGCGGTTTCTTCGGGAATCCCGTTGCGCTTCATGCCCTCGATGAGCCGCTCGCAGATCGCGGCCATGCGCTCGTGGCTCCGCTTGTGCCCCATCGCGCGTCGTAAGGCATCGGCTTCGCCGGGCGTGAAGCCGGCGGCGGCGATCGCCACCTGCATCCCCTGCTCCTGAAACAGCGGGACGCCTAACGTGCGCTCGAGGATCGGCGCGACAGACGGGTGCGGGTAGGTGACGGCTTCCTCGTTGGCGCGGCGCCGGAGGTACGGGTGCACCATCTCGCCCTGGATGGGACCCGGCCTGATGATCGCGACTTCGACGACCAGGTCGTAGAAGCACCGCGGTTTGAGCCGCGGCAGCGTGTTCATCTGCGCGCGGCTTTCGACCTGGAAGACGCCGATCGTATCGGCGCGGCAGAGGTCGTCGTACACCGCCTGGTCGGTGTAGTCGAGTCGGGCGAGGTCGACGGTGTGGCCGCGCGTGTCGCGGATGTAGCGCAGACAGTCCTGGATGAGCGTGAGCATGCCCAGTCCCAGAAGATCGATCTTGACGAGGCCCATGATTTCGACGTCGTCCTTTTCCCATTGGATGACGGTGCGGGCCTCCATGGCGGCGGGCTCGATGGGCACGACGTGCGAGAGCGGCTCTTCCGTTAGGACGAAGCCGCCGACGTGGATCGAGCGGTGGCGCGGAATGCGGCGCAGGCCGCGGACGATCGCGGGGAGCGCGCGGACGCGGCGGTCGGCGGCATCGAGCGACGCCGCGGCGGCGTCGGTGTCGGGCATGGGAAACGGGGACCGCGCGGGCGCGTCGGGCCTGGCGTGGTCTTCGTCCTGGAACCGGTCGCTGTGGAGGGACAGCGCATCGGCCTGCTCGACGGAAAAGCCCAACACGCGCGCGGCATCGCGGATCGCGGACTTCGTGCGGTAGGTGATTTGCTCGCACACCATGGCGGCGTGTTCGCGGCCGTAGCGGTCGTACACGTACTGGAGCACGCGCTCGCGGTCGCGGTGGGCGAAGTCGATGTCGATGTCGGGGGCGCCTTCGCGGTCTTCGCTCAGGAAGCGCTCGAAGAGCAGGCCTAACTTGACCGGGTCGACGGCGGTAATGCCGAGGCAGAAGCAGACCACCGAGTTGGCGGCGGAGCCGCGGCCCTGGCAGAGGATGCCCTCGCGCCGCGAGAAGCGCACGATGTCCCAGACGATCAGAAAGTAGCCGGCCATGCCGAGCTTGCGGATGATGTCGAGCTCGTGGGCGATCTGGGCGCGATAGGCCGCCGCGTCCCTGAATCCGGGGATGCGTTCCGCCGCCCCGGCTTCGACCAGCCGGGCCAGGTACTCATCGGCGGTGACGCCCGGGGGGAGCGGGAATTTCGGCAGGGTGGGTTCGAGCTCGTACATCCGGAACGCACAGCGCTCGGCGATGTCGCGCGTGGCGCGCAGCCCCTCGGGGTACTGCTGCCAGCGGCGCGCCATCTGCCGCGCGCTCTTCAAGTACCATTCGCCGTTAGGCCTGAGGCGCGTGCCCATCGTGTCGAGCGTGCGCTGGTGGCGGAGGGAGACGAGCACGTCGTGCACGATCCGCCCGCGGGGCTCGGCGTAGTGCACGTCGTTGGTCACTACCCAGGGGATGTCGAGGGCGCGCGCGATCGCCATGAGCTGCGGGACGAGTCGCCGTTCGTCGTCGAGACCGTGGTCCCAGCATTCGATGGCGACCTGGCCGGCGAAGATGTCGAGCAGCGTGGCCGCGGCCTCGCATGCTCCGTCGGGGTCGCCGCGTGCGATGCGGCGCGGCACCCATCCACGTGGGCATCCCGTGAGCGCGAAGAGGCCGGCGGCGTGTCGGGCCACGACGTCGAGCGACACGCCGGGCTGGCCGCGGCCGCTTTCCATGCGCGCGCGGGTGATGATCGTGGACAGGTTGGCGTACCCCTCGCGCGTCGCGGCGAGGAGCACGAGGTGGGAGTCATCGGCGTCGGGCGGCGCCTCGTGCCTCACGGTGATTTCGGCGCCGATGATGCCGCCTAACCCGACGTCGTCGGCGGCCTGGGCGAAGGCGACGGCCCCGCCTAACTCATCGTGGTCGGTGAGGGCGAGCGCGGAGAAGCCCAGGCGGTGCGCGCGGGCCACGAGCGCATCGGGGTGCGAGGCGCCGTCGAGCAGGGAATACGCGGAGTGGCAGTGGAGCTCGACGTATTCGGCGTTGGGCCCGGGCGCGGCGCGCGGCTCAGTCATACCAGCCCTGCACGAACCAGGCGTCGCGTTCGCGGAACAACACGAGCTCCATGCCGTCGCCTTCGCCCTGCCAGTACGTGCGGCGGTACCGGTCGTCGCGCCACCAGTCGCCCGACAAGCGCTCGGGGCCGGTCACGTGCGCGAGCGCGATGCGGCGTCCGCGCCAGCGCACGGCGCGCGGCGCGTCGCCGTCGCAGGCGACTTGGGCCGGCTCCGGCGTCTCGAGCAGGCGCAGGGCGCTGCGGTCGCCATCGGCGTTTGGGGCATCGGGCGCGCCGGCGCCATCATCGTCGGCGGCGGATCCGGCGCCGTCCGACACCCAGGCGCCGGCGCGTTCCGGTGCGTGCGCGTCGCGCGCGACGGGTTGGACCACGCCGTCTGCGCCTAACTCAGCGCGCAGCCGTGCGAGCGCGGCGTCGATGGCGGACGGGTCGCGCCATTCGCTGGCGAGCAGGTCGCCCTGCTCGCCGGTGAGCGGCGCCGTGGCGGTGATCGACACGCGGACGCCGCAGGCGGGCGCGGTGAGCGGCCATCGTTCGAGCAACGCGCGGCAGTGGTCGAACAGGTGGGCGGCGCGGGCCGTTGGGCGCGGGATGCGGGTTTCGCGCGTCACCGTGTGGGCCCGCGCGCCGGCCTGGGGCATGGCGCTCCGCGCGTCGTCGAGCGTGAGGGTGATCGCGACGACGGCGGCGGCGCGCCCATCGGCCACGAGCGCCGACGCGAGAGAGTCCAACGCCGCGCGGACGAGGAACAACACGGGTTCCATGGTCGGCGTGGACGCGGCGAGCTCGGCATCCACAGTGCGCGGCGCGGCGGGGCGGGAGAGGACGGGGCGGCGATCGTCTTCGCCGCGCGCGAGGCGCCAGGCGGCGAGTCCGACGTCGCCCCAGCGGCGTTCGACGTCGTCCGGTTCGAGGGCGGCGAGCGCGCCGGCGTCGCGCATGCCCAGCGCGGCGAGCGTCTCGCGCATCTCGTCATCCATGGGGATGAGGGCGAGCGGGGCGCGGGCCAGGTAGCGGGCGTCGCCGCCTAACGGGATGCGCACGGGGCCGGTGGTGGCGCCCACGGCCCAGGTGGCGGCGCGCGCGGCGACGCACGAGCCGGCGATGGCCACGCGCGCTTTGGGGTGCCAGCGCCCGGCGAGGCTCGCGAGCGCGCGGGCGAGCGCGCGCTCGCCGCCTAACGCATCGAAGCCCGTCGCGCCCACCCACCACAGGCCCGGCTCGCCGGCGACCGGCGTCACCTGGGGGCTGGCAGCAAGGAGCGCCGCCGTGACGGCGGTGGCCTCGGCAATGATCGTATCATCATACCACTGGAGGACCGTCAGCTCCGCGCACACCGCCCGCGCTTCGGGCACCGTCATGCCGGGCCGCACGCGCGCGCGCGACGCCGCCGACGACACGGCCCGCAGCCGCGTTCCATCCACCAGTGCCAAGGGCTGTTCATCCCACACCGGCGCCCACGAGCTGCTCGGCGAACTCGGGCGGCTCGGCGGCGCGCCGGGAGCGGGCGAGGACGGGGCGCGCCGCCGGCTCGCCGGCGTTAGGCATTCGGCGCCCGCTGCGCGGGCGCTCCACGCCGCGGCGATCGGGAACCTCGGGATGCGGACACACGCGACGCGCCACACTGACGACATACTCGACCTCCACGGTTGTTCGACGTCCTCCTTTCTCGATCGTGATGGCAATCGCGTGTCGTCGTCGTTGTCGCGTGCGCGCGAGGCGGAGCCGGAGCGCGCCGGCGAGCCGCGAGCCCGGCGCGGCATCGCCCACGCCGGTCACCACCAGCGCGGTATTCGTGTCGTGCGCCAACCGGAGGAGCCGCGTGGCCACCGGCGGCGAGAGCGGCGGCGCGCCGTCGAGCACCACGAGCGCGAACGCCCCGCCGCGCAGCAGGACGTCGGCGCACCACGCCCCGCGCGCCGGATCGCGCGGCCGCACCACCCAGAACCCATCGCCCGCGCCGAGCGATGCCCAGTCGCGCGGGGCGAGAGCACGCGCGGCGTCCACGTAGGCCACGCCTAACCCGCGGCGCACGGTGGCGTGGGCCAGCTCGCGGAGGAGCGTCGTCTTCCCGCTGCCGTACCGGCCGAGGAGCTCGGTGAGCCGGCCGCGGGGCACGCCGTGCTTGGCCAGCGCGGCGTCGAGCGCGGCGATGCCCGTGGAAAGCCCCGTCGCCGCGGCGGGCGATGCGTCGTTCGGCAACAGCTTGCGCAGCTCGGCCACCGCGCGGCGGCGCTCGGCGGCACTCGCGATGACCGGCGACGCGACGGCCGGAACGAGCGCGGATGCGGCTGCCGTCATGGCCGGCTCACAACGCCAGCGAGAGCTGCAGACCGGCCTCGGACGCCGCGTCGGTCTCGCCCGACGTGTCGTTAGGCGAATCGGCGGCCTCGGCCTCGGCCTCGGCGTCGTCGCCCTCGTAGGTTTTGCGGCGCAGGCCGTGCGCGCGGCAGAGCCGGGCCATGAGCGCCGCCAGCCGCTCGCGATAGAGGTCGCCCGGGAGATACGCGTGCGCATACGCGCGCGCGTAGCGCGGCGCGAGCTCCGGAAACTCCTGGGCGATGAACGGGAGATACCGCTTGCGCGCCTCGTGCTGCAACCGCAGCGCCCCCGTCGAGATGTGCGACGCCCCCGCGTCGGCCACACACCTCACCAGCGCCTCGAGATCGCGCGGATGATCGGTGATGCCCGGCAGCACCGGCATGCAGTTCACGCTCACCGCCACGCCGGCGTCGTGCAGCCGCGCGATCGCCCGCAGCCGCGCATCCGGCGTCGGCGCACGCGGCTCGAGCCGGCGCGCCAACGACCGGTTCACCGTGATCAACGACACGTGCACGCTGATCGCCGAATGCCGGGCGATGCGCGCCAGCACGTCCACGTCGCGAGTGACTAACGGACTCTTGGTGGTGATCGAGACGTGCAGCCCGGGATGCTCGGCCAGCACCTCGAGAATGCCGCGCGTGATCGCGAACCGGCGCTCGGCCGGCTGATACGGATCCGTCGCCGTTCCGATGGCGATCCAGTCGCCTTCGGCGAGCGCGCGGAAACGATCGCTCCCATGGCGAAGCGTGCGCGCCAGCAACTCGGGCCCGTTGCGCTTGACGAAGATGTGGCGCTCGAACGCCAACCAAGGCGGAATGCGCCCTCCCCCGACATCCTGCTCGGCGGCACCGGTCAGCCGGTCGGCGGCGGTGGCGCGCTCCATCACGTAACGGTGCGCGTAGCGGGCATAGCAGTACGCGCACCCGAACGCGCAGCCGATGTAGGGGTTGATCGACCAGAACCCCATCCCCGTAATCTCGGGCCCGTTGATGATGCTCCGGGCATGGCTGCCGTAGTACGTGATGTCGCGCTGCTCGCCGATGACCGGCAATTGGCGGAGAGAGCGTTCGACGGCGGCTGAAAAAAGAGCGGGCTGCTGCATAAGACTGCTGGGGGTTGCGGGGAAACGATGATACCGAATAGATACCGAAGAGACAAGAGACACTCCAGGGGCGATTTGCCCCTCAGGAGCAGCTTACTAAGCGGTTGCTTAGTAAGGTGGCACTACGCGACAGCACCCGCGAGACCTCTCATGGCCGAGAATCCGTTCCGCATCCACGGGCTCGTCACCGGCGAATTCTTCACCGACCGCGTCGCCGAGCTCACGCGCATCCGCGACGCCCTCCGGCGGCCGGCGAGCAAACTGCTCGTCTACGGCTACCGCCGCATGGGCAAGAGCTCGGCGCTCGCGCTGGCGGTCGAGCAGGTGAACCGCCAGCGCGGCCACGCTTTCGTGGCCGACCTGTCCACGGCATCGACCGTGGCCGACGTCTCCACCCGCATCCTCCAGGGCGCGGCCGCTGCGTTAGGCAAACGGTGGAAGAACGTGGCGGCCGACCTCGCGTCGCGGCTCCAGGCCACCGTCTCGCTCACGCACGACCGCGCCAGCGGACTCCTCCTGCCCAGCATCTCGCTGCAGCTCCGCCGCGCCGACCTCGAGGACCAGCGGGCCACGTTAGGCAGCGTGCTCGATGCGGTGAACGATCTGGCGCGCGATCGCGGCGCGACCATCGGGCTCGTGCTCGACGAATTCCAGGACATCGCCCGCTTCGGCGGCGAGGACGCCGAGTGGCATCTGCGCGGCATCATCCAGCGCCACGACCACGTGAGCTACGTGCTCGCCGGTTCCAAACCGCATCTCATTCGCCGCATGATCGAGCCGGGCCGCGCGTTCTACGACATGCTCGATGTGCTCTACTTCGGCCCGATCGACCCCGGCTACTTCGCCTCGTGGATCGAACAGCGGATGCGCGGCGCCGGCGTGACGTGTGAGGGCGTCGGCGCACGCATCATGGAGATCGCGGGGCCGCGCACCCGCGACATCACGCAGGTTGCACGCACCTGCTTCGATCGCACCGCCGCCGCCGGGAAAGCAGACGCGGGCGACGCCGACCTCGCGTTCGCCGACGGCGTGGCCGAGCGCGACGATGCGTTCGCCGATTTCTGGCAGCAGCTCACGCCACATCAGCAGAACGTGCTGCGCGCGCTCGCGGTCGCCGGCGAAGGACTCACGTCGGCCGAGACGAGCGGCCGCTTCGGGCTCGCGTCGAGCAGCGCAGTGTCGCAGGCGCTGGCCGCGCTGGTCGATGCCGGACGCCTCATCCGGGAGGAGCGCGGCGCGCGGTACGAATTCGACAGCCCGTTCTTGCGCGGGTGGGTGGTGTCGCGTGCGCTGCCCGACATCGGCATCACGCTGCCGGTGACGTTTCGCGTGCCGGCGGTCGCCGGCGCCGTAGCCGCCTTGCCAAGGCGGGTCACGGAGGCGAGCGTTTAGCCAACGCCGCCACCCAACGCGAGATGAGCGATCAGCCACGCAGGCCACGGGATGCCGCCGACCTGACCCGTCGACGCCTGGTCGCCGGCACGGCGGCGGCGATTGGACTGGCGATGCTCGACCGCGGCGTGCTCGGACAAGCCGCAGCGCCGCCCGTCCATTCGCGTCCGTTAGGCAGATCGGCCACCGCCGTCGGCGTGCGCGCGCCGAACGAACGGATCCAGCGGGTCGTCGGCGGCGCGCTGCACGAGATATCGATGACGCCGCTCCAGGATCTGCACGGCATCGTGACGCCGTCCGACCTCCACTATGAACGGCACCACGCGGGCGTGGCGGTCATCGACCCGCATCAGTACACGTTGTTGATCCACGGCATGGTCGATCGCCCCACCGTCTTCGACCTGGCCGCGCTCAAGCGGTTTCCGGCGGTCTCGCGATTTCATTTTCTCGAGTGCTCGGGCAACGGCGAATCTGCCTACCGGAACATGCGCCGGGATCAATCGCCGCAGCTCGTGGACGGCCTCACCAGCACGAGCGAATGGACGGGCGTCTCCGTGGCGACGCTCTTGCGAGAGGTGGGCGTGCAGCCGCGCGCGACATGGTTCCTCGCCGAAGGAGGCGATGCCGGCCTCATGGCGCGGAGCATCCCGGTCGAGAAGGCCCGGGACGATGCGATGATCGCCTATGCGCAGAACGGTGACGCGTTGCGGCCCGAACAAGGGTATCCGGCGCGCCTGCTGCTGCCCGGGTGGGAAGGAAACACCAACGTGAAGTGGATCCGGCGCCTCGAATTTGCGGACCGGCCGTTCATGACGCGCGACGAGACATCCAAATACACGGATCCGTTGCCTAACGGAACGGCGCGAATGTTCTCGTTCGTCATGGACGCCAAGTCGATCATCACGTTCCCTGCGTTTCCGGCGACGCTCACGGACCGCGGCTGGTGGGATGTCACCGGCCTGGCGTGGAGCGGTCGCGGGCGCATCACGCGCGTCGACGTGTCGACCAACGGCGGCCAGACCTGGTCGCCGGCGGTCCTCCAGCAGCCGGTGCTGCCCAAGTGTCACACGCGGTTCTCGTTTCCCTGGAAATGGGACGGACGGGAGGCCGTGCTGATGAGCCGCGCAACCGACGAGACGGGCTACGTCCAACCGACGCTGGCCCAGCTGCGCGCCGCGAGAGGGACTGGCACGCGCTACCACTTCAATAATATTCGCGCGTGGCACGTCGGCGGCGATGGCAGCGTGACGTTCAGAGCCGACGGATGACGAGAGCCGGAATCCTCAGAACGGCGCTCCTCGCCGTGGCCGCCGGCGCGCCGGCCCACGTTAGGCGAGCCGATCATCGCCCCGGCCCGCCGGCCCACTACGCACTCGGCCGCCCCGCGACGACCGAAGAGATCCGGGCGATGGACGTCACGGTGATGCCGGACGGCATCGGACTGCCCGCCGGCAGCGGGACGGCGGTGCAGGGCGCAGCGATCTTTCGACAGCGATGCGCGCGGTGTCACGGACCGACGGGCGTCGAAGGCCCGTTCGACCGCCTAGTCGGCAGGGAACCCAGACAGGGCTTTCCGTTCGGCCGCGATGCATCGCTCGTTCGGACCATCGGGAATTACTGGCCGTACGCGACGACCGTGTACGACTACATCAACCGGGCCATGCCGTACGACGCGCCGGGATCGCTCAAGCCTAACGAAGTATACGCCTTGGCGGCGTTTCTGCTATGGCGAAACGAGATCATCGCCGACACAGCCACGATCGATGCACGCACGCTTCCGCGTGTGCGCATGCCGGCCCGCGATCGGTTCGTGGTGGACAATCGTCGCGGCGGCCCGGAGATTCGTTAGTCAGGCATCCATACCGTGAACAGCTGAGATCATACCGTGCCTGTCATGCGACGCATCGGCATGTTGGCCACCTGCGCCGCGGACGGCGGCCAGGGCGAGATCCATCCGATCACGAACGCCGCGCTGGCGTGGGCGGACGGACGCATCGCCTGGGTCGGGCGGGACGAGGACCTCCCAGCCGCGTACGCCGAGGAAACGCCGGCGAACCTCGGCATGTCGACGCCGGTGGTGATTCCCGGCCTCATCGACTGCCACACGCATCTCGCCTTCGGCGGGTGGCGCGCGAACGAATTCGTCGAGCGCATCAACGGTCGCACGTACCAGGAGATCGCCGCCGAGGGCGGCGGCATCGCCGCGACGGTCGCGCAAACGCACGCGATTTCCTCCGAGGCCCTGTTCGACAAATGTGCATCGTTTCTCGCCGAGATATTCTCGTTAGGCGTAATGACCGTGGAGTGCAAGAGCGGCTACGGGCTGACGCCGGCGGAAGAACTGCGCATCCTGCGGGTCTACCGCGGCCTGGCGGCGGATGGGCCGCAGCGCATCGTGCCCACTCTGTTAGGCGCACACACGGTGCCGGCCGAGATGCACGACCGGCGCGATGCGTACGTCGATCTGGTGATCAACGAGATGATTCCGGCGGCGGCGCAGGAGCGCCTCGCGACGTGCTGCGATGTGTTCGTGGAGCGCGGCGCGTTCACGGTCGATGAAGCACGCCGCATTTTGCGCGCGGCGCAGGAGGCGGGGCTCGCGGCAAAGGTGCATGCGGACCAGTTGAGCGACGGCGGCGGCGCCGCCTTTGCCGCCGAGATGCACGCGATTTCGGCGGACCATCTCGAGCATGCATCGGATGCCGGCATCGCGGCCATGGCGCGCGCCGGCGTCGTCGCCGTCAGCCTTCCGTTAGCAGCGCTCTACCTCGGCCAAGCGCCAATGCCGGCGCGAAAGTTCATTGCGGCTGGAGTCCCCGTCGCGGTTGCGACCGACTTCAATCCTGGTTCGGCTCCGAGCTATCACCTGCCGCTCGCGCTCACCCTCGCGTGCACGATGCAGCGCATGACGCCGGCGGAGGCGCTCAAGGGCGCGACGATCTACGCCGCGCGTGCGGTGGGCCTCGAGGCCGAGATCGGGTCACTCGAGCCGGGGAAGCGGGCCGACTTCCTGGTGCTCGACTCGCCGAGCATCGACCACTGGCTGTACAACTTTCGCCCGAACGCCTGCAAAGCAACCGTCTGTGCGGGGCATCTCGCCGGCGAACTGGCGTGAAGCCTAACGGGTGAGCGAATCGCTCAGCGGTCGAGCATCGGAATGTCGATGTCCTGTTCCCGCGCCGTCCGCACCGCGATGTCGTAGCCCGCGTCCGCGTGGCGAGCCACGCCGATGCCGGGATCGTTGGTCAACACGCGCTCGAGCCGCACGCGCATTTCCGGCGTTCCATCGGCGACGATCACCTGGCCGGCGTGCAGCGAATTGCCGATGCCCACGCCGCCGCCATGATGGAACGAGACCCATGATGCGCCGCTGGCCACGTTGAGCATCGCATTCAGGATCGGCCAATCGGCGATCGCGTCGCTGCCGTCGCGCATCGCTTCGGTTTCGCGGAACGGCGATGCGACGCTGCCCGTGTCGAGATGGTCCCGGCCGATGACGATCGGCGCCGAGATCTCGCCGTTGGCCACGAGGTCGTTGAGGGCGACGCCAAAGCGCGCCCGCGCGCCCTGGCCTAACCAGCAGATGCGGGCCGGCAATCCCTGGAACTGCACCTTCTCGCGGGCGAGCGTGATCCACCGCACCAGATGCTCGTCGTCCGGGAACAGCTCGAGCACGAGCTCATCGGTGCGCGCGAGATCCTTGGGATCGCCGGACAGCGCGACCCAACGGAACGGTCCCTTGCCTTCGCAAAAGAGCGGTCGCATGTACGCGGGCACGAAGCCCGGGAAGGCAAACGCGTCAGCGAGGCCCGCGTCGTGCGCCACCGTGCGCAGGTTGTTGCCATAGTCGAACGTGATCGCGCCGCGGGCGCGCAGCGCGAGCATCGCGCGCACGTGCTCGACGATCGACGCCGTCGCCTGCCTAACGTACTGCGCCGCGTCCGTGCGCCGCAGCGCTGCCGCGGCCTCGAGGGACATGCCCGCGGGCACGTAGCCGTTGAGGGTATCGTGCGCGCTGGTCTGGTCCGTCAGCACATCGGGCACGACGCCGCGCCGCACGAGCTCCGGCACGACTTCGGCGGCGTTGCCGACCAGCCCCACCGACAGCGCCCTGCGCGCCGCCTTCGCCTCGGCAACCCACGCCAGCGCGTCGTCGAGACTCGCGGTCTGGCGATCGCAATAGCCGGTGGCGACGCGTTTCGCAATGCGCGCCGGATCGACCTCGATGCCTAAAAATGCCGCCCCGTGCATCGTCGCCGCCAACGGTTGCGCGCCGCCCATCCCGCCGAGTCCGGCCGTGAGCACCAGCCGGCCGGCAAGCGTGCCGCCAAAGTGCTGCCGCGCGACTGCGCCGAACGTCTCGTACGTGCCCTGGAGAATGCCCTGCGAGCCGATGTAGATCCACGAGCCGGCCGTCATCTGCCCGTACATTGTTAGGCCCTGACGCTCGAGCTCGCGGAACACGTCCCAGGTGGCCCAACGGCCGACGAGATTCGCGTTCGCGATGAGTACGCGCGGCGCACCGGGATGCGTCCGGAACACCCCCACCGGCTTGCCGCTCTGCACGAGCAGCGTCTCGTCGTTCTCGAGTCGGCGCAGGGTGGCGACGATCGCGTCGAACGACGCCCAGTCGCGCGCTGCTTTCCCCGTTCCTCCGTACACCACGAGGTCCTCGGGTCGCTCGGCCACGTCCGGGTCGAGGTTGTTCATGAGCATGCGGAGCGCGGCTTCCTGCTGCCAACCTTTGCAGGAGCGCGTCGTTCCGCGCGGCGCGCGGACGCGCTCGGTATCGAGCGATGTCACGGGTCACTCCACTTCAGTAGATCGGGGGCGCGTCAACCGGGCGGATGCGCGCGTCAGCCACTGCATTCTTACGGCGGCGACGGGGGACGAGGCAACCCCTCGCCCAGGCTAGGAGCGACCGAGCCAGCGACGGATGCGGGAGAAGCGGATGGCGGGCGGTCCATCTGTCGGCGCCTCGAGCGCCGCGAGGAACTCGGCGACGCCGGGGTAGCGAGCGGCGGGGGCGCGGGCGAGCGCGGTCGCGACGGCGCGGGCGACGGCGGGCGGCGCGTCGGGCCGCTTGTCGCCTAACGGCGGCGCGTCGGCGAGAAAGCGTTGGGCGAGCGCGGACTCGGTGCGCGAGCCCGGGAACGGCGGCGCCCCGGCGAGCATCTCGTACAGCACGCAGGCGAGGCTGTATTCGTCGCTGCGCGCGTCGACCGGATCGCCGGAGGCCTGCTCGGGGCTCATGTAGGCCGGCGTGCCGACGGCGTAGCCGTCATCCGTCAGGCGCCGGCCGGACGGGTGCGGCGCGCCGCGGGCGATGCCGAAGTCCGCGACCAGCGCGTGTCCGCCGGAGAGGAGAATGTTGGCCGGCTTCACGTCGCGGTGGATCACGCCGTGGGCGTGCGCGTACGCGAGGGCGTCGCCGGCCTCGCGCGCCAGCCGGAGCGCTTCGCCTAACGGAAGGATTCGGGCGGCGGCCAGCCGCTCGCGCAGCGACTCGCCGGCAATGTACGGCATCACGTAGTACAGCGAGCCGCCGGATTCGCCCGAATCGTGCAGCGGCAGGATGTGCGGATGCTGGAGACCGGCGACCACCGCGATCTCGCGCTGGAAGCGCGCCAATCCATGCGCATCCGCAGCGTCGGATCGCACGAACTTGATGGCGACATCGCGCTCGTGCTTGATGTCGCGCGCCAGAAGGACGGTGGCCATGGCGCCGCGGCCCAACTCGCTCAACACCCGATACCGGCCGCCAATGATCGCCCCCCGCTCTCGACTGGCGACGAGACCGGACGGGACCGCCTCGACCGACGGCGGCGTGCGGCCGCCGGGCGACCCTGATCGCTTGATGGCCGGGATGCCGGCCGTACGGCCCGTCGGCGTCGATCGCAACGCGAGCATCGCCTGCGCCGTCCGCTGCCGCCGCTCGAGACGCTCACGCTCGCGGCCTGCCCATGCGTCGAAGGACGGCGCATCGGGAAGCGAAAATCCGCGCAAAAACGGACCAGCATACAGCGCGACGGCCGTCCTCGCGTCGCGTCCGTCGAGCGCCCTCTCGAATTCGCCGACGTCCGACCGGAGCACCGACGAGTCAAGGCGCAGCACGACGTCGGTGAACACGGCGGCGTCCCCAACCTCTCGCCGGATCGACTCCAGAACGGGCGGCAACGGGTCCGCGTCATGCGCAGCGTCGGCCCACAAGAGATCGCGCGCGCGATCGCGGGCGACGCCATGCTCACCGGCAACAGCCAGCAACGCCAGCAACGCCAGCGCGCGCTGGTTGTCGCCGGATGCACCGTCGAAGCCGACGGCTCCGCGCAAGCACAAACCGCCAAGCGTCTGGATGGTGACCATGATGCAGGTCGTGGAGGCGTTTACACGATACGCGGAACTGGCCTTGGACGACAGACTCCCCACGGCCATGGCGCGGCGAGACGACTTCGGCGAACCGCTCTTTTGGGTATACTTCGGCCCGGCATGACTTCTCGAACGCCGATCACTCGCCGTCCCACCTTCCGCGTCCCGCTGGCGGTGCTGCTCGGCGCCATCGCGTGCTGGTTTGTTTTCAACTGGACGCAGCCGGCCGGCCCGGGCCTCGACCCGGACGCGGTCCAGTACGTGTCGGCCGCCAAGTCGTTCGCGGCGCACGGGACGTTCCAGGTTCCTGACGACAGCTGGGACACCCCGGACAGCGTCGACCCGCTGACGCATTTTCCGCCGGGACTGTCGACAGTGCTGGCGGCGCCGGTGGCGTTAGGCGTCGATCCGCTGCAGGCAGCCCGTGTCGTGAACGGGGTCGCCGCGCTGGTGACGATCGGGATGGTGTTCCTGTTCGTCAGTTGGGCGGAAGGGCGTGCGGCCGGAACGGTGGCCGCCATCGCGGTCGCCGTGACGCCGGCCGTGTCCTACGTGTTCCTCGACGTGTTGAGCGAGCCGCTCTTTTTCGCGCTGATGCTCGCAACGCTGGCGTGCATGGTCTGGCGTCCGCGCTCCCCGCTGTGGGCCGGGCTCGGCGCCGCCGCGGCGGCGATGGTGCGCTACGCCGGCGTGTCCGTGATCGCCGCGGTGGGCGCGTGGTCGCTGCTGCTGCCCGGGACACTCCGCGAGCGTGTCCGACGCGCGGTGGCGGCGCTGGTTCCGGGCGCGATTGCGTTAGGCGCATGGATGATTCGCACGCGTCTGGAAACTAACGGCGGAGGTATTCGCGAGTTCAAGGTCTACGGCCAGATCGCTCCGACGCTGCACGAAGGCGTGCGCACGCTGGTCGGGTGGAGCGCACCGCTCGTCGGCGGACTGTGGCGCCTTGCTCCGGCGATCGTGGCCGCGTGCGCGCTCCTGGTCCTGGCGCGCGACGCCATGCGGAGATGGTCGGTGCGCGAGCGGCTGTCGGGCACGTGGTCGCGCGCGGCTGGGAGCGGGCCGCCGGGTCCCCGTGCGGCGTTCGCAGTCGCGGCGACGCTGGTGGTCGCGGCGTGCTACGTCGCGGTCGTCGTCATGGCGAGGCTATTTGCCGATCCGGGGATTCCGTTAGACGAGCGGCTCCTGTCGCCGCTCATGCTGCTGGCGATCGTCGCCATCGTGATCACGCTGAGCAACGGTTGGCGCGTCTGGCGTCGGACGGCGCGCATCGTCGCGGCTGTTCTGCTCGTGAGTTGGGCGGGCGCGTCGGCCTGGGCCACGGCGCAGGAGGGAGCCTACGCTGTCGACACGGGCAACGACTATGCGGACGAGAGCTGGTTCGGCTCTCCGCTCATCGCGTGGGTGCGCGACCACGCTGCTGGCCGTGCGTTGTACACGAACTATCCAACTGCACTCTACTTCCACGCGAATCGATGGGCTCGGCTCATGCCGACAGCGCCGACGCCGGACACTGCCCGTGCGTTCGCGGTCGTGGTCGCGCAGACGCACGGGCTTATTGTGGCGTTCAACCGCTCGAGCCGTTTCGCGGTATCGGCGACCGCGTTGATGCAGCTGGTGCCGCCGCCAATTCACGTCGTGGTGCGCACACACGACGGCGCGATTTACGAGCTGCCTCGGTGATCGCTCGCGCGATCAGCGGCCCAGGTCGCCGTCGATGCGCATGCCGATCTTGACGCCGCCGCGGTCACCCGGCGCCGTGAAGAAGTGCGCGTACTCTGCCTTGCCATGAATTCGCACCGCGTGCAATGCCGCGATGGCACCATAAATCAACGACACCTGATCTTTGGACAACTTCGACGTCTGGGCCATGTAGGCGACGTCACTCACCGTACCGTTGCGGCCGAGCGTGATGTAAAAAAGCACCGTGCCAATGCCGCCCGCGAGAACGCCCCGCTCGAAGGCGGACCCACCGCGGTGCGGAACGTCGAGAATCGTTTCGTCGAGCAGCGATTGCACCGTGAGGCCCGCGCTCGAGAAGATAAACTGCTTCGTCGGGTGGAGGCTTGCGTCGATGCCGGAATAGATCGTTGGGCGAAATTTGTTGAACCCGAACGTGGGGCGGCCGCCAACCGCGAGCGCCGCGATCACGTGACCAGTCTCGTGCGCGAGAATGCTGGACACGAATCCGATCGCGAATCGCGCGCGGAAGGCACGCCGCGCTTGCGAGCGCTCGCGATCTGCTCGGGCACGAGCCGAGTCGGCTGAGGTGCTATCGTTGGCCGTGGTACCTTCGCGAGGCGCCGAAGTGGTGCTTGCCGTCGGTCGCGGGCTCGATGTGTGCGTCGAGGAGGAGTCCTGCGCGTGCACGGTGGCCGCGGCGGCAAGCAAGGCCAGCGAGGCGAGCGCGAGCGAAACACGTCTCGCGGTTCCGGAGAGTCGGCTGTGCAGCGGCACGCGCCAAATGTACCAGTCGGCATGCAAGGCGCTACGCTGGCTCGCGTCGTCGCTAGCGCACGCGGCGTCTGAATTGTAAGCTCATTGCAACGCGTCCCGCGCCGTCGGACCGGATTGAGATTCGCTTTGGAGGAGATGTGTACCGCGACATCATCATGCAGGCACTCGAAGACCGGCGTGTGCTCGATCTCTCGTATGCCGGTGGCGCTCCGTTCGCAGTCCAGCCGCACGCGATTCTTCGAAAGCCTGACGGCACCGAGGTTCTCGAGGCGTATCAAGTCAGCGGATTCGGGAACGACACGGCCGAGCATGGGTGGAAGACGCTGGATGTATCGCGCATTGAACTGGCAAGTCTGCGGGCCGAGCGATTCGAGCCGCGGCGCGATTTTCGCCCGGTGAGCGGCGGGTCGGGTCTGGTGACGGCGACTGTCTTGGGAGACCTGGCCGCCGAGATGTAGGTCGGATCGTGCCAGGGATGGAGCGCGGGGTGGCCGGCAGATGCCGGCCACCCCGCTTCGCATCTCGTTAGGCAGCGCTGCTCAGGCGTGCTTGAGCAGCGACACGCTGCCGTTGACCGTCGACAACGTCACGTGGCGTGAGCCGCCGGTTCCGATGGTGCCGTCGAACTTCTTGGCACTCGGCGGGTCGTTGCTGGTGGCGGTGAAGGCGTCGCTGATGTGCCCGGTGACAGTCTCGAAGCTCACGAACCCATTGAGCGCCGACGGCAGTACCGCCGTGACCGACCCGTTGACCGTCTTGAGCGAGATGTCGCCGGTTGCCGGCAACGTGTCGAGAGCTGCGGTCACACTGCCGTTGACGGTGACCAGGTCCAGCGCGCCCTCGTGAGAGGCGACGTTGATTTCGCCGTTGACGACTCTGGCGTCGACGGTTCCGGAGGTGCCCGACGCTTGAACTGACCCGCTGATGTTGGCCAGCTCGAGGTTGACGCCCGGGGGCACGTCGATGACGAAATCCGTCTGCGCATCGGAGCTACTGTGGAAAGAGAAGAGGCCATGATGTCTGCTGCTTCTCGAAGACTGATCGGCGCTGCAGTCGTCGCCGCTATGGTAGAGCACGCAGATGGTGACGCCGTCCGGTCCGACGTTCTTCACGAAATGCACTTCATCGCCACCGTGCGTCCACTTCTTGGAGGCGTGCACTTCGACGTTGGCGTCCGTGCCGGCGACGACGTTGATGGTGCCATTCAAGTTGTGGACATGCAGCCACTGGCCGGCTGGAACAGAGCCCGTCCACTCGAAGGCGTTGGCTTGGTAGTGTGCGCGTCGCGCGACACATCCGCTGGCGACGAACGCAGCGATACCGACGGCGATCAGGAACCGACGCATGGCGACCTCGTGGGCGATCGTGAGTGTGACCTCGCGGGCGCCTAACACTGCGCCCCGCCCGGGTTCGCGCAAGCGGCCGGGGCGGGGCGTGAGCACCCGCAATCCACACTACGGGCGCGCGGTCAGCCGTGTTTCCTGAGCTCGATGCTGCCGTTGACCGTGTGGAATTCAATATGGCGGCCGCCGGATCCAATCGTTGCGTGCAGATGGTGTCGGGGGTTGATGGATCCGCTCAGGGTGAGGGGGAAGTCCGACGTGAGCGAACCGTTGACGGTCTGCATATCGATGTCCGCGTTGAGGCCGGCCGGCAGCTCGGCGGTGATCGATCCGTTGACCGTGCTGTAGTTGAGATCGCCGTCGCCGCTCAGCGCGTCCATGCTCACGGAGACGTCGCCGTTGACCGTGCTCGCATCGACGGGGCCGGTCGCGGTGGCTGCTTCAACCGTTCCATTTACGGTGTGTGCCTTGACCGGCGCCGTTGCGCCCGAGATGCTGACGTCACCGTTGACCGTGCCTGCGTTCATCTTCACGCCCTTGGGGAGCTTGACGGTGAAGTGAACCGAAACGTGATCGTTGTGGCTCCCATCGTGGTGGGAGTGATAGCCGTTGTCGTCACACGTGTCGTCGTCGTTCCAGAGTGCGCAGATGGTGACGTTGCTGCCGTCCTTCATGACCTGAAAGTGGACGCGCTGCGGCTCGGCGTCGCCGCGGTATTCTTTGGTAGCGTGCACCGAGGCCTCGTCACCCGAGGCGGCTTCGACGCGCACAGGACCATTCAGATTGCGGACGGTGAGCCAGCTGCCCGCGGGAATAGCGCCCGACCAGTCGAAGGTGTCGCCGTTCTGCGTTTGTGTGTTCTGCGCCAGCGCCGGCGCCGCGAGCGCAACGAGGGCTGCGAGAGCAAGCGTGCCGTGAGCAAGGGTTCGCATCGTCGTTAGTCCTCGTGGGAGTGGCCGGGTCGTTCGACCGTGATGTCGCCGCTGAACGTTTCGGCGGTGACTCGGGCGCCGCCGCCGTTGATCGAGAATTCCATGTGCTTGTGGCCGACTTCGGAGCCGGGTTGGAGCGTCATGGGGTAATCGCTCTGCAGGTCGCCGCTGAACGTGTTGACGTCGAAGGTGACGCCGGTCGATGGGACCGCGAGCTGGATGTCGCCGGAGTGCGAGTGAAACTCATAGCGACCCGCGCGATCGACCGTACCACCGAATCGCGTTTCACCGCTCACGGTTTGCGTGTGAACGAAGGATGACTTCGTGCCGCTGAGCACGATGTCGCCGCTGGTGCTCTGGGCGTCGATGTCACCGGTGATGTCGTTGGCTTCGACATCGCCGCTCACGGTGCTGGCGCGGAGTCCTCGGCCGACGTTTCTGGCTTTCAATCCTCCAGACACCGACTCGATCGTCGCTCGGCCCGTTGCGTTGGAGACGGCGACGTCGCCGCTAACGGAGCGTGCTTCGACATCGCTGCCGCCATCGGTGGTGATGTCCGCGGAGACGCTGTGGGTGATGAGGCGCGCGCCGGCCGGGATGGTGACTTGGTACTCCGTGTCGCCCATGTTGCCGTGTTGCGAGCGGACAGAGAGGCTCACTCGACCGTTGGACGCATCGAATTGCAGCAGGCCCTCTTCGCTCGTGGCGTGGACGCGGACCTGGTCGCGGTTCCAACTGGTGACTTTGATCTCTCCCGAGATGAGCGAGAGCTCGACGACGCCGCCGGCGGAGAGTGCGACCGTCGTGTCGATGCGGGACGAGGCGTCGTCGTCGTCATCCCGGTGTTGTCGTTGCGCCGGCAGCAGCGCGGGCGTGGCCGCCATCACCGCGGCCAGGCACATGGCAGTATAGAATCGGGCACACATTGCGAGCCTCACGTGCGAGCAGGGAGTAGAGCGACAGTGCGGAGCAGGGCGATCTTCTGGTTGTATGCGTCGTTCAACTGGTTGTGCAGGAAGCGGCTGTTCGGATCGCGATCCAGGGCCGCGCGACTCTGGGCGATGGCCTGGTCGATGATCTGGAGGTTCTTTTCAATGACCGCGATGGTTGCGGTGTCGAGCTGCGAGCGCCGGTCGCGGACGATCGAGTCGAGCTGGGCGATCTCGCGGGCGTAGATTTCCTGAACCGGCACTGCGTTAGGCGCGGTGCCGGACGCGTTTCGCGCGCGCGGCGGAGGCGCCGGGATCAGGGGAAGCGAGTCGTCCCGCGCGAGCGGCGTACTGCTGCCGGCCGTGCTGGCAACGGTGCTGCCGTTCGGCAACGCCGTGCGGGTGGCAAGGAGTGTGATGCCGGCCGTGGCTGCGATGAGCACGGCCGCCGCCGCGGCGAGCGGCGCCGGCGCCAGGTACCACGGCCTAACGAAGGGCCGGCCGGCGTTGGGGCGGCCGGCGTCGTGCAGCGCGACCACCGGTGCATCGATGCGGTCCGCAATCCCCGGCCACAGGTCGCGCGACGGCTCGAGATCGGGGAGCGCCGTCGCCGCCGTCGTGATCGTGGTGAGGTCGGCGAGCAACGCGCGACACCGGCCGCAGCGAGAGGCGTGCGATTCCAGCGCGGCGCGCGCAGCAGGATCGAGGGTGCCTTCCAGGTACTCGGAAAGCATCGCGTCGAATTGATCGCAGGTGAAGAGTTGGTCGGTCATCGGTTCAGTGCCTCGCGCAAGAGAAGTCGGGCGCGGTGGAGCTGCGCCTTACTGCCGCCTGCGGTCACGCCGAGCATTTCGGCAATTTCCTCGTGTCGATAGCCTTCTATGTCGTGCAACGTGAACACGCGTCGTGCTCCGGGAGGCAGCAAGGCGATTGCTGTCTCGAGATCCATCCGATCGGCGTGCGATGGCGGTGCCGTCGCGCCGTACGATTCTTCGTTTTCTTCATCGTCATCGGTTGCAGCGGCACGTGATCGTTCGCGGCTCTGCGTCTTCCGATCGTTCAGCAGCACGTTGACGGCGAGGCGATGGAGCCATGTGCTGAATGCGCTTTCGCCGCGGAACAGGGGCAGCTTTTCCCAGGCCCGGACGAACACATCCTGCGTCAACTCTTCCGCTCTCACGCGATCGCCGCACATGCGTACGCAGATGGAAAACACCCGCTGCATGTTGGCGCGGTACACGCGTTCGAAGGCTTGCCGGTCACCCGCCGCAGCTCGTGCTACGTCGGTTGGCGGCTCGTCACTCGGAATTGTTGTTACCACTGCCATCGTGGCTGTCAGCATTCAGTGCGCATCCTCGTGCCGTCGCTGAATCAGATGGTTTGGCGGGGCCAAAGGTTTGAACGATCACGTGTGCGAAGGGGCCAGGGCGGTGGCGGTCAGGGCCTCAACGAGGGGCGGAAGGTCGCGGATGTCCGCGATGAGGCGGCTGGGTCGTGCGGCTTCGAGGGTTTGGCGGCTGAAAGGACCCCAGAGGGCGGCCACGGTGAAGACGCCGGCTGCGGTCCCGGCTGCGATATCGTGGGGTGAATCGCCGACAAAAATCGCTCCTGTGGGATCGCGATGGAGTAGCGCCAGCGCGTGCAAGACGGGACCGGCGTCGGGTTTGTGGGTCGTGGTCGAGTCAGATCCGACGACGTGGTCGAGAAGGGGGTCGATGCCCATCAAGTGCAGCGCCCGTTTGGCTGCATCGGTGGCTTTGCTCGTGACGAGCGCCATCCGGTGGCCGCGGTCGTGCAGCAAGGACACCGTTTCGCGCACGCCTTCGAATTCGCGAAGGAGCTCGTCGTGATGCTCGTTTTGCCATGACCGGTAGGTGGCGGTCATCGGTTCGACGAGCGCTTCGTCGGCGACGAGGGAGCGGAGCTGAGCGATGAGCGGGGTTCCCATGCCCGCGATCCACGCGGTGTCGGAGGGGACAGCGCCCAGGTGGGTGGCGAAGGTGTGGCGGAAGGCGCCCAAGATGAGCTCGAGCGAATCGGCGAGCGTTCCATCGAGATCGAACAGAATTGCGAGCGGTTTCCGTGACGGCATTCCCGCAATTTAGAGCGATCTGGCGAGAGCCGCGAAGGAATGCGGCGGGGGCCGGGTCGCGGGCTGTCATCCGAGGCCGACGAGCGCGGCGACGAGCACGGGCGAGTCGGGGTCGTTGTGGTGGGCTCGTTCCTGGACGTCGGCAAAGGTTCCGAGCGCGCGGAGCCATGCCTCGTCGGGGAGCGTGGCAGTTGCAAGATCGTCGAGCACGCGTTCCGCACCGATGCCGAAGGGCAGCGTAATGGCGCGGCGGGCGCGTGCGGCGAGCGGCGCGAGCGTTGGGCGGAGATGGTGTGGAGCGCGGGCGGTGATGGCCACGATGCGCCGCATGGCGTGCCGTCGGCTGGGCACGTGCAGGGGCAGCACTCCGCCGGTTGCTGCGACTGCGGCGCGTCGGCTGAGCCATTCGCTGCAGCGCTCGAGCAGATGACCGACGATCCCGTTAGGCGGCGACGGTGCGGCGGACTGCGGCGGCGTTTCGTCGAACAGGGAGACGATCGTGAGGAGGAGCGCGGGGTCGTCGGTGAACGGGCGGTCGTCGAGGCTGCCGGCGAGGGAGCAGCGGGCATCGCCGTGTTGGAACGCGGCGAGCATGCAGCGGCGGCCGGTGTGCTCGACGGCGAGGAGCGGGACGGCGTGTTCGAGGTGTGGCGCCTGGGTCGAGCGCCATGCGGCGAGCCGTTGTCGCAGCGCTTCCTGGCGGCGGGCGGCCGACGGCGCGGCCGGATCCCATTCCATTGCGTTAGGCGTGGCGACGGGGAGGATGGTGCCGGCGATGCCGATGGCGCGGTTGGCGGCGCGGAGCTTGGCGTGGAGCCGTTGCTCGACGCGAAGCAGCGCTTCGGCGGCCGCGGGTGGCGAGAGGGCGTAGACGGCGACGGTTTTGTGTGTCGAGCCGATGCGGCGTGCGCGGCCCACGCGTTGTTCGAGGCGGGCGGGCGTCCAGGGGAGGTCGAGGTGGATGACCACGGACGCGTCTTGCAGGTTGACTCCTTCGCTGAGCAGGTCGGTGGTGAGGAGGAAGTCGATGCGCTCGATGTCGCGCGGCGCGTGGGAGGCCATGGCGCGTGGGGCGAATCGGGTAAGGAGCTCGCGCCGGGTGACTGGCCCGCTCGTGAGGTGGCCGCCGCGCGCGGTGAGTGCAGCCGCTCCGGTGCGATCGGGCAGGCGGGTAAACAGGGTGCGGACGGTGTGTGTGAATTGGGAGAATGCGACGAGCTTCTCGCCCGGGTGTGCCGCGCGGAGCTCGTGCAGTCGTTGCGCGCGCTCGGTGTCGGTCCAGACGCTGGCGAGCGCGCGGGAGCGCAGCGCTGCGACCGCGGCGGCGTGCGCGGCGACGACGGCGCGCATGGTTTCCGTTAGGCGGCGCTCGTCCTCGAAGAGTTGCGGGAATGCCAACTGGACGGCGTCGTCTCCGCACGTCCAGGCTCCGAGCGTTGCGCGGGACGGATAGCGGCCGGTGGCGAGCGTGGCGTCGAGCGCAGTGGCGATCGCGAGCCGCCGATCGAGCGCGCGCAATAATGCACCGTGGCTCGAGGCCCATTGTCTGGCGAGTCCCCAATGGACGAGTGCGCCGCCGTCTTCGCCATCGCGCGGCGGGAGGGGTGGCGGGAGCGACGTGATCAGGTCGAGGAGCTCGTGATCATCTCCGACCGGTATCCAGACCGGCGGTGTGAGCTCAGGCAGCGCGGCAGCGGCGATGTCGGCGCGTTCCCGTCGAATGATGCAGGCGGCACGCTGGTCATCGTTCAGTTGCCATGCACGGGCGCCGAGGAAGAGGGCAAGGAGGGCGGCGAGATCGTTCGCGTGGTTGTGGATTGGCGTCGCCGAGAGGAGCAGGGCGGGCGTGCGTGCCGTGAGTGCGGCGAGTCGTGCGTAGCGTTTGGTGGCTGGATTGCGCGCGTGGTGTGCTTCATCGAGCACCACCAGGTCGAAATCCCCGTTAGGCAGCGACCCTCGGCTCAGCGCGTCGTAAGAGATGATGCGTGCCGCTCCGGAACCGCGGGCGAGCGCATCGCGCCACATATCGCGGAGCGCGGCGGGTGCGACGACGAGTGCGCGGCGTGCTTCGCGGATGAGCGCGACCGCGACGAATGTTTTGCCGAGTCCGACTTCATCGGCGAGGAGTGCGCCGCCGTGTTCGGCGATTGCGCGTCGAGCGCGGCCGAGTGCGGATTGCTGGTGTGGGCGCAGCGCAATGTGTCCGATGGTTGTGGCTGTCGTCGTTTCGGGCTCGTGGAGCCAGAGGTCTGCGATGAGGGCGCGCACGTCGGCGCGGTTGCCGATCAGGAACTGGTCCATTGGAGGAGCGGGTCGATGTCGGATCGTCGGACGTTGTAGGCGCGGAGCGTGGCGTCGAGCAATTCGTCGCTGTCGGGGGGTTGGCCGCGATGCGCGCGCTGGGCGATGGGTGCGAGGATGTCGCGGGCGCGGTTCCAGGAGCGGGGCGTGGGGAGAAGCGCGATGGTCCACGCGAGGAAGCGTCGGTAGCCGCCGCGGGCCGGTTCGGCGATGAGGGCCAGCCATGCGGCAACGAGCGGCGAATTCATCAATGCGGCGAGCGCGTGGGCGTCGCGCGGGTCGCGGCACGGCAGCAGGTAGCAACTATTGAGCGCGATGGTCGGATCGTTAGGCATGAGCACGAGTGCGCGCGGCGTGCGCCCGACATCGGCCCACACGACGCGCGCGAGCTCGCTCGCGGCGGCGGCGGTACGGAACAGCGTCCACCAGGGTGCGTGTGTGCGCGCATCGGCGCGGCGGGAGAGCGACCCGCGCCAGCGGGCGAGCCACGTGTGGGCGAGGGGCGGCAGCGTTCGGAGCGGTGCGCCGCGCGCGTCGTGTGTCCATACGATGGACTCGCCGTTTCTGCTTGGCTCGCGTCGCCATGCGGCCAGGTGTTCGCCGCGCAGGAGCGGGCGCAGGAGGGTCCGTTCGATGCGACCGGTTCGTGTGCCGTCGTCGACGGTCGCGATCATTGTGTCCGAGTCGGTGGTTCGTACGATGAAGGCTTCGTTCAACCCACACTTGACTCCGAGTTGCGGTGGGCCGAGCGCGCTCTCGACGAGGGGGATTCCTTCTTTGGCGAGGAGATCGAAGGCGTCGCGGACGGCCGGGGGTGCGAGCAGCCATGGGCTGGCAGGATCCAGGTCAAGCGCCAGCCGGTGATGCGGCATGCACCAGTGCGTGGTACGGTTAGGCCGGTGGACGGTTGTGCTGATGTCGCGGATCTCGTGGAGTTTTTCGCGTGTGGCAGGTTGCCGGAGTCGTTCGGCGACGAGGAGGGAGGGATAGACGGCGGCTTCGAATTGGTTTGGCGCATCGCTCCAATCTTCGAGGGATACGATGTGTGCCTGTTGATGGATCTGGGCGCGGAGGCCGCCGCCAGCGAGGGCGCGCCACAGTTTTGATGGAAGAAGGAGGGCGAGGGTGCCAGCGGGTTGCAGCAAAGCGAGCGCGCGTTCGGTGAAGAGCGCGGCGAGGTCGACCTGTGCGGCGAAGCCGAGTGTTGCGCGGGCGGCGGAGGCGCCGCGGGGCCAGGCCGCGTTGCGGTAGGAGGCAAAGCGTCGGCGCAGCTCGAGGCGTGCGGAGGTTGGGATGCGGTGTAGCCGTACCCACGGGGGGTTGCCGAGTATGGTGGTGAAGCCGCCGAGGCGAGCGACGTCGGGGAAGTGGGTGACCCAGGCGAAGGGCAGCGCGCCTCCGTTGCGCACGTCGCGAAGGGCGGCTGACAGTGCGCGGGTTCGGTCGCGTTCTGCGGCGAGGCGTTGGCGCGCCACGGATGCGGGGGTAGTGCGAGTGCCGAAGAGGTCGCGTCCGCGCAGGGCGCTGAGGATGTCTCGTCGACGCGCGGAGGAGGCGGCGAGTTGTCGCTCGAGGTGGGCAATGACGAGCGTGCGTTCGGCGCGATCGAGCGTGCGCTGCAGCGTGTGCTTACGGCGTCCGCTGGAGCGGGCGTAGCGTTCGCGGAGTTGGGCGAGTCGTGGGCCGCCGCGCCATGTGGTGGTGGCGGGTGGTTCGAACGTATCGCCGGCGAGCGAGTCTCCGACGCGGATATGGCGATCGAGGTTTGGGAGTGGCGGGACGAGCATTGGATCGTGTGTGTCGCAATCGATGACCACGGAGAGCCAGAGGCGGAGCTCGCAGAGCCAGACGGCGGTGGGATTGATGTCGACGCCGAAGATGGATTTTGTGAGCATATCGCGGCGGATTTGCCATGGCGGGCGGTGGTCGCCGAGGCGGGCGCGGAGGGCGGCGAGCTCCTCGAGGATGTGGACGAGGAATGCGCCGCTGCCGCAGGCGGGATCGAGGACGGTGATGCGGGCGCAGCGGTCGGCGAGGCGGCGGCGGTCTTCTGCGTTAGGCATGAGCCCATCGAGTGCGGCGCGCGCGGTATCGGGCGCGACAGCATCCACAGCGAGCGCGTGTGCGAGGACGGCTCGACTAACCGTAGCGACGAGGCGGCGTGGTGTGTAGAACGCGCCGGAGGCGCGGCGGCTGTTGGCCTCCATGAGCGATTCGAACGCTTTGCCTAGCATTTCCGGGTCGACGGCCGCTTCCGACCAATTGGCGGATTCTTCGCGGGGAGAGAAGCGGTACTTTGACAGCAATTCTCCGAAGACGGCGCCGAGGGTATGGTCGGGGAATCGGAGTTGGGGGTAGCGACGTTCGAGGGCGGTGCGGGCAAAGAGGCCGCCGTTGAGGAATGGAATGCGTCCGAAGGCTCGAGCGGTGGACGCGCGTGCGCGGGGTGGTGTATTGAGGGTGCCGAAGAACAGTGGAAGGAGGGTGCGTGAGTGGTAATTGCCGCCGCGTTCCATGCAGCGGGCGAACGTATTGTGGAGGAAGCGTCGATCGTGGTCGAGCCATCCTTTTGTTTGGATGAAGCTGAGGAAGAGCAGTCGGGAGATGTAGAGAAGTGCGAGGTCGGACCGTTCGGTTGTTGTGACCCGTGTGGCGCCGAGGGTAGCTGACGCGGCGAGGTTGGCGACGACGAGTTGGAGGTTTCGATAGAACTTTCTGCTGAGCGCATCGCGGCCGAGTGTATCGAGCCAGGCGGAGTGGGCGAGGATATCGGGTTCGGCGGCTGTAGCGGCGAGTGCGGCGAGTGTTTCAGCGTCGCTGGGGACGATGTGAGTGCGATCGACGTGGAGGGCGACGACGCGTGGTTTGGATCGGTCGGCGGACCACGTAGCGATCGTTAGATCGCATCCGTTGTATTGTGTGGCGATGAGGAGCCACAGCAATTGCGGTGCGTGGGCGGAGCAGTGTTGGGCGATGGTAGTGGCGACGGTGCGGAGTGGTGTATCGTGTTCGCATTCGACGAGGATGGTGCGGAGTGCGCCGCGGCCGGACGCGAGGCGGGCCGAGCGTACGGCGTTGGGCAAGCCGAGGGTGGATTGGAGGTCAGGGTCGAGGCGGATGGTGTGTGGGGGGAATCCGATCTCGGTGGCGATGGCGGAGAGGCCGGCGGTGGAGCTGGCGGCGGCGAGGAGGGCGGCGAAAGATTCGAGGGAGCGCACGCCGCGAACGTAGCGGTGGCGGTGTGGCGGAGCGGGTGCGAAACTTTGCGGGGCGGTGCAAAGGATTGCGGTTTGAAGCGGTCTTGCGTGTCGTTTGGCAGGGTCACGAACGAGAGAAGATGGATCGTGACGCAGGCCGGACGGGCAGAGTGCTACGCTCATGAAGACGCGGACAAAGCAGGACACAGCGGACAAAGCAGTGACAAAAAAAATCAAAGGCTTGGTGTTGCTCGTGATCGTGTCCGCTGTGTTCGCGTCTTTATGAACGGAGATACAAGACGTGAGGGATCGGCATCCCAGGCACTCGCTCAGGAGAAGAGAACGCCGGTGGTGTGATCCTTGACCCTGTGTTGGGGAATCCAGCACCGCCGCGCTTCCCGGAAATCCCGAAGGACCTCAAAAACAGGAGCTTGCGCGTCTGAGTCCGGTGCCCAACTTAAGGGCGGCGATGGTGGTGCGTTGGGCGTCTCTGGATCGGGAGATGTGATGCGAACGTTGATGAGTGCACTGTGTGCGGTGTGTGTCGCGGCGACGGCGCCGCGGGCGCAGGATTCGTTAGGCAACAACCGGTTCGCGCTGCGCGACATCTTCGAGCTGCAGTGGGCGGCGGATCCGCAGATTTCGCCGGATGGGCGGCAGGTGGTGTACGCGCGATCGCGCTACGACATCATGAAGGATCGCGAGCGATCGACGCTGTGGCTCGTGAGCGCCGATGGCGGCGAGCAGCGTCCGCTGACGAGCGGCGGGGAGCGGAACGAAGCGTCGGCGCGATGGTCGCCGGACGGCGGGCGCATCGCATACGTGTCGAACGCGGACGGCTCGAGCGAAATTCACGTGCGATGGTTAGCCTCGGGGGTCGACGGCACGGTGACGCACGTGGAGCACGGGCCATCGGCGCCGGCGTGGTCGCCTAACGGGGAGTTCATCGCGTTCGCGATGTTCGTGCCGGAGCCGGTGAAGCCGTTGGTCACGCTGCCGGCGAAGCCGGATGGCGCCGACTGGGGGCCGCCGACGCGGTACACCGACGCGTTAGTCTACCGGCGTGATGGCGGCGGGGATGTGCCATCGGGGCACGTGCACATCTTCGTGGTGAGCGCGGACGGGGGTGCGCCGCGTCAGATCACGAGCGGGCCGTTCGACGACGGCGCGCCGGTGTGGTCGCCCGACGGCAAGACGATTTACTTTTCTGCCAACCGGCATCCGGACGGCGACTACACGCCGTTGAATACGGAGGTGTACTCGGTGCCGGTGGCGGGTGGAGCGGTGCGCGCGCTGACGACGCGCGATGGCCCCGACAATTCGCCGGCGATTTCTCCGGACGGGCGGATGGTCGCGTACACGGGATTCGACGACCACCATCAAGGCTACCAGGTGACGCACCTGTACGTGATGAACGCGGACGGGTCGTCGCCGCGCGAGGTGACGCCTAACTTCGATCGCGACCTGTTCGCGCCGTCGTGGGCGGCGGATGGGCGCGGCATTTACGCGCTCTACGATGATCAGGGCGACACGAAGGTCGGATTGGTGATGTTGGACGGGAAGGTGACCCCGATCGTCTCGCACGTCGGCGGGTTGGACATCGGCCGGCCGTATCCGGGCGGGTCGTATTCGACGTCGCGCGCGGGGCGGATCGCATTTACGGAGACCGATCCGGACCATCCGGCCGACGTGGCGGTCACGGGCGTGCGCGCCGGCTCCGTGGCTCGTCTCACGAGGCTCAACGATGGATTGTTCGGGCCGGGCGGGAAGACGTTAGGCGCGGTGCAGGAGATTCACGTCAAGTCGTCGTTCGACCAGCGCGACGTGGAGGGATGGGTGATCACGCCGCCGGGCTTCGAGGCCTCCCACAAGTATCCGCTGCTGCTCGAGATCCACGGCGGTCCGTATCTCGACTACGGCGACCGCTGGTCGGCGGAGCTGCAGCAATACGCGGCCGCGGGCTATGTCGTCCTGTACATGAACCCGCGGGGCAGCACCAGCTACGGCGAGACGTTCGGCAATCTCATCAACCACGACTACCCGGACCACGACTACGACGATCTGATGTCGGGCGTGGACGCGATGATCGCGAAAGGGTACATCGACCCCGACAATCTCTACGTCACGGGCGGCAGCGGCGGCGGGGTGCTCTCGGCGTGGATCGTGGGCCATACGCACCGGTTCCGCGCGGCGGTCGTACAGAAGCCGGTGATCAACTGGTACAGCTGGGTGTTGACGACCGACCTGTCCGAGTTCGGCCTAACGTACTGGTTCACTGGCGTGCCGTGGTCGCAGGCCGACACCTACATGAAATATTCGCCGATCACCTACGTGGGCAACGTGACGACGCCGACGATGATGATCACCGGCGATGTCGACTACCGGACGCCGAGCTCCGAAGCCGAGCAATTCTACGAGGCGCTCAAGCTTCGCAAGGTGCCGGCGGCGCTGGTGCGTGTGCCTAACGCATCGCACGAAATCGCGGCGACACCGAGCCACATGATGGTGAAGATTGCCTACGTGCTGGCGTGGTTCAAGAAATGGCAAGGCGCCGGCGCGCAGAACGCGGTGGGTCAGCGCTAACGGATGTGGAACGCCCCCGCATACCTGTCGGCACAGGTACCGGGGGCGCCCCCACTCGGAGGAAGTAGAAGCCCGAAGGCTTCAACCATAAGACGAACGCCGGCCGCAAAAGGTTTCCTCGTACTTTTTCAGCCCGAGACGTACTCTCTGCCGCGCCATTCGACGCGCCGTCCACGCACCACCGCGCGGATGACGATATACCCCAAGATCAATGACCCCAGCGGGTAAAGCGCCGCGAAGCGCAGCGCTCGCGACACACCGACGATCGGTGCGCGCACGTACACCTGGCCCCACCAGAGCAGCGTTGCGATGGTCGCGATGAGCGACCACACAAACCAGTCGCTGGACACCAGGCCAAACGCCGAGAGGATCAGCACGACCACCGGCGCCAAACTGGCGGCCGGACCAGCCAGAAGTGCGAGCGGTAAGAGTGCACGCCCGGTCGATCCAAACGGCGTTGCACGCACGCCGCCGGCGTAAATATTCTTCATCCAGCCGCGGACGAGCGTGCCGAACGAGGTGTACATCCGCGTCGACAGATGGTTGCGACCTTCGACGAGCTCGGTACGCTTGCCATGCTCGAAGAGACGCTGCGCCAACGCCAGGTCTTCGGCAACCTGATCGCGCACCGCGGCGTGACCGCCTACCTCGTCGTACGCAGCGCGCGTAAGCAGCATGTACTGCCCGTTCGCAAGCTTGTCGACCGCTCGCCGCGATTCATTCACCGCGCGCGCGCCTCCAAAACGCATCGACAGCATCGCGAAGACCTGCGGCTGAATCAGCCGTTCCCAGAACGTCAACATCACCTGACGCCCCAGAACGCTCACGAAATCCATTTCGCACCGCTTCAGGCGGTGTACCGTCCTCGCCAACAGCTCGCGGCCATGTCGCGTATCGGCGTCGGTGAAGCACAAGATGTCGCCCGAGGCCACGGCAGCTCCGCGCTCGCACGCCCACTGCTTCCCGAACCAGCCGTCCGGCAACGGCGGCGCCTCGATCGCGGTCACGCGATGGTGGATGGTGGCCATCACCCGGGCGATGGCCAGCGTGTCGTCCGCCGAGTGATCGTCGACAACGATCACCTCGAGCGATGGATAGTGCGACAGCAAAATCGATTGGACGCAGGCGGCGATGTTCGACGCTTCGTTGCGGGCAGGAATGATGACGGAAACCTTCGGTGCGTCAGCGTCGGCGACCGGCTCACGGTCGAGCGACGGATCACCCCTCGCGCGCCAGATCGCGACGATGGGAATGACGACCCACGGCGCTGCGGCGACGAGCGCAAGCGTCAACACGTGGGCGCGGCGAAAGCGTCTCGCTTGGTGGTCGTCACCCGGGAAAAGTAGCGGCCGCTTTTGCGGGCGGGGAAGGCCGTGCGCTACTTTGCACGCAGCGGGCACCGCCGCGCCCGAGGGTCAACATCACTTCCGGATTCGGGACAGAGTCGAGATGGCGCACGATGCAGAGAAGGGATACCGTGAGGTGCCGGCGTCAGCTGTAATCGAAATGCAGCGGCGTGGCGACGAGGTCACGTTCGTCGACGTGCGCGAGCAGCACGAGTGGAACTTATTTCGGATCGCCGGCGCCATTCACATCCCCGTCGCCCGCGTGCGCGACGAAGCTCCTCGGCGCCTCCAGACAGATCGGACCATCCTATTGTATTGCGCACGCGGCGGCCGGGCCGCGACGGCGGCGGCAACGCTGGCCGAGCTGGGGTTCGCCAACGTACTTTCACTCGAGGGCGGGCTCATGGCGTGGGTGAACGCCGGCGGAGCATTGGAGGAGTAGCGGCGCGTGTCGCTCGGCGCCGGCAATCCGTTAGGCAACGACGATTCTGCCGCATCGGTCCTGTTCCGGCCGCTCGTTGCCCGGCTCCGCGAGCGGTTGCAGACGCGCGCGACGGTCGAGATCGAAACAGGCGCCGGGGGACGACGAGCGGCGGTGGCACTGGTGCTCAGGGCGCGCGAGCGGGAACCGGTGGAACTGCTCATGATCAAACGCGCCACCTACGCCGGCGATCCATGGAGCGGACACTTCGCGCTGCCTGGCGGACGCCAGGAGCCGGGAGAAACGATCGAGCAAACTGTCGTGCGCGAGACGCGCGAGGAAACCGCACTCGATCTGTCGCGCAGCGGAGCGATTCTCGGTCGCCTGGACGACGTGCAGCCGCGGACGGTTGCACTGCCGCGACTCGTAATCACCCCGTTCGTCGGCGTCGTGGCCGGTGACGCTGCGCTGACGCTGAGCGACGAAGTTGCTGAAGCGTTCTGGGTTCCCGTGGATGCCCTGCGGGCGCCGGAGGCGACACGCGAGGTAGTGCTCGAACTGACGGGCGGTCCGCGGCGCGTGCCGACCTATCAGCACGGCGGCCGCACCATCTGGGGCCTAACGGAGCGCATCCTGCGGCAGTTTCTGGCGCTCACATCGACCGAGTGAACCGGCCATGTACACGCGCATTCTGGTCCCGCTCGAGAATTCGCCGTACGACGACGCGATCCTGGATCACGTCCGCGCACTCGCGCGACTCTGCCACGCGTCCATCATCCTCATCCACGTGGCCGATGGATGGGCCGCGCGCAATCTGCGGCAACTGGACCTGCGCGAAAGCGAAGAAATGCGCGCGGATCGCGAGTATTTGAGCCGCATCGCCGCGGCGCTCGAAGCGGACGGCCTCGACGTGGATGCCGTGCTCGCCAACGGCGATCCCGCGCGCGAGATCGCCGATGCGGCAGCGCGCGAGCGGTGCGATCTCATTGCGATGTCCACGCACGGGCATCGCTTCTTCTCCGATCTCATCTACGGCAGCGTCGCCGACGGCGTCCGCCACAAGTCCGATGTGCCGGTGCTGCTCGTGCGCGGTTCCAAGGTCCCGCGATCGACGTCCGAGGCGCCGTTCAAGCCCGCCGAACCGCGCACCTCTTGACACCGCCGTGCCGCGCATGGCGATTCTTACGTCATGCCTTCCACGGTGCGGATCGGAACACAAGGCTGGAACTATGATGCCTGGCTGGGACCGTTCTATCCACCCGATACACGCGCGGCTGATTTTCTTTCGGTGTACGCTCGCGCGTTCGACACCGTCGAAGTCGATTCGACGTTCTATGCGGTTCCACCGGAACGCACCGTGCAAAGTTGGGCCGAGCGCACTTCCGGACACTTCACGTTCGCGCTCAAGATGCCGCAGGAAATTACGCACGAACACAAGCTGCGCGACTGCGCCCACCTCACCGATCAATTCTTCGATCGGGTCCGCGCACTCGGCGCCAGACTCGGGCCGGTGCTGGTTCAGCTCGGCCCGGAGTTCGGGCCATCCGAGCTGCCCGCACTGGCGGCATTTCTTCCGACGCTGCCTCGCGACATCCGCGTCGCCATCGAGTTCCGCCAGCGCGCATGGATACACGAAGGCGTGCTCGCCCTGCTCGCCGAACACCGGGTGGCGTTGGCACTCATCGATGCGCGATGGATCCCCCGTCGCATAATGCTTGCACTGGCGGAGAAGCCGACAGCGGATTTTGCGTACATTCGGTGGATGGGCCCCGATCGTGACATCGTCGACTATTCGCGCATTCAGGCGGACCGCACTCGCGAGCTCGAGTCGTGGGCGGACGCCATCATGATGCTCGCGCAGAAGGTGACGGCGGTGTACGGGTACGCGAACAACCATTTCGCCGGACACAGTCCCGCGACGGCCCGCCAACTTCAACGCCTGCTCGGACAGCATCCGGTGGACCCGAGTGAGTTGGGCGAGCAGATGTCCCTCTTTTGATGCCTAACGTTAGGCGTCCGCGGCGCGGCGCTGCATGACGTGGCGCACGGTCATCGGATGCGTCGTCGCCGCGGGCGCGGCGGCGCTGTTCGCACGGTTGGGCGTGTGGCAACTGCACCGGCTCGCCGAACGCCGCGCGTTCAATGCGCAGTTCGAGCAGCGGCTGGCTGCGGCGCCGGTGCCGCTCGACAGTATCCCGCGCGACACCGCGCTCGCGAAATATCGCCGCGTGCGCGTCCACGGCACGTTCGACTACGACCACCAGTTCGTCATCACCGGCCGCTCGCGCGATGGTGCGCCCGGCGTATTCCTCATCACGCCGCTCAAGCCCGACACGGGCGCCCGCGCCGTGCTCGTGAATCGCGGCTGGGTCTACTCGCCCGATGCGTCGTCGGTGAACGCCTCGTTGTGGCTCGAGCCCGAACGCACCACCGTCGATGGATTCATCGAACCGATGCCCGCGCGCACCCACGACACATCGCAGTCCGCCACCAATCCGCGCGCATGGAGAGAGCTCGACTACGCGCGCGCCACGGCGGATCTGCCTTACGCAATCGAGCCGTACAGCGTCGTCGAGCTGGCAAACGGACCGCGTCCGGTCGGCGCCCCGACTCGACTCCAGTTGCCGGCCATGGACGACGGTCCGCACCTGAGCTACGCGATTCAGTGGTTCACGTTCGCCGCCATTGCGCTCTACGGCGCCGTCTACCTGCTCTGGTTGGAACATCGCGGATCAGGTTGACGCGTGGTTCAGCTGATTGTCCGGCCTCCCGGCGCGCGTGTATTTTGAGAATGCGACGCGGGAGCGCCGCCTCCCGCACAGGCGGGACACAACCGACAAGGGTGATCTCGCATGGCAGACACCACACACGGACTGGCCTCCGAGCAAGAAGCCCGCGACGTTGCCGAAGCCGCGCGCGAGAGCGAATGGGTCCAGCCGAGCTTTCTTCAAGAATTGTTTCTCGGCCGGTTCAGGCCGGAGATCATTCATCCATTTCCGGCCGACGACCCCGAAGAAACGGCGCGCGCGAAGCCGTTCGTCGATGCCTTACGGAGCTACCTCGAACGGTATCCGTCGGACGACGTGGATCGAACCGGCGAGATCCCCGAGCCGCTCGTGCAGGAGCTGCGCGAGATGGGCGCCTTCGGCATCAAGATTCCGCGCGAATACGGCGGACTCGGACTCTCACAGACGAGCTACATCCGCGCGATGGGCATGGTCACATCGCGCGATGGTTCGCTCACCGCGCTGCTCTCCGCGCACCAGTCCATCGGCCTGCCGCAGCCGCTCAAGTTGTTCGGCAGCGACGCGCAGAAAAAGAAATATTTTCCGCGACTGGCCAAGGGCGCGATCTCCGCGTTCGCGTTGACTGAAGTCGACGCGGGCAGCGATCCCGCCAACATGCGCACCTCCGCCGACCCCACCCCGGACGGCTCGGCCTTCATTCTGAACGGACAGAAGTTGTGGTGCACCAACGGCACGCGCGCGGAACTCATGGTGGTGATGGCGCGCACGCCGGATGCAGTCGTGCACGGCAAGCCGAAGAAGCAGATCACCGCCTTCATCGTCGAGACCAGTTGGCCCGGCGTCGAGATCGTGCACCGCTGCCGCTTCATGGGACTCAAGGCCATCGAGAACGGTGTCATCCGCTTCACCAACGTGCGGGTGCCGCGCGAAAACATTTTGTGGGAGGAAGGCAAAGGCCTCAAGCTCGCGCTGATCACGCTCAACACGGGCCGCCTAACGCTGCCGGCGAGCGCCGCGTATGCGGCCAAGAGCATGGTGCGCGTGGCGCGCGAGTGGTCCAACGAGCGCGTGCAGTGGGGACAACCCATCGGCAAGCACGAAGCCGTGGCGCAGAAGCTCGCGCGCATGGCGGCGAACACCTTCGCGATGGAATCCGTGGCCGAGCTCGCCAGCAAAATGGCCGACCGCGGCGGCTACGACATCCGCCTCGAAGCCGCGATCGCGAAGATGTGGAACACCGAAGCCGGCTGGCGCATCGTCGACGACACGCTGCAGATTCGCGGCGGCCGCGGCTACGAAACTGCCGACTCGCAACGTGCGCGCGGCGAACGCCCGATCCCCATCGAGCGCGCCATGCGCGACTTCCGCATCAATCTCATTTTCGAAGGCTCGTCGGAGATCATGCGATTGTTCATCGCGCGCGAAGCAGTCGACTTCCACTTCCGCACGGCATTCGATCTCGTGAATCCAAAGGCGACGGGCAAGCAGCGCATGGCTGCACTCCGCCGGTCCGCCAGGTTCTACCCCATGTGGTACACGTCGCGCTGGGTGGGCGGCTTCCGGTCGTACGGCGACTTCGGCCACCTCGCCGACCACATGCGCTTCATCGAACGCGCCACCCGCCGGTTAGGCCGATCGATTTTCCACGCGATGGTCAAGCTCGGCCCCAAGCTCGAGAAGCGGCAGATGGTGCTCTTCCGCGCGGTCGACATCGGAGCCGAGCTGTTCGCCATGTCGGCATCGTGCGTGCGCGCAGTGAGCGTGGCCAGGAACGGCGACGCAAACGCGATCGACCTCGCCGATGTGTTCTGTCGCGAAGCCCGGATGCGCATCGCCGAGCACCACCGCAATTTGTTCGGCCCAACGGACGGCGCGCTCTACCGGCTGTCGCAGCGCGTGATGGCGGGCGAGTTCACATGGCTCGAACAGGGCATCGTCGCCATGGAGTCGGAGGAGACCGAAACGGCCACTGCTGAGCTGATCGCGGCCGCGCGCTAGCGGCCGAGCAAGGGCAGCCGCCGCTCGTCGCGGATCTCGGTCACGACATAGCCGGCCGTTTCGATCGCCTCGATGATCTGCTCGTGGGTCGCCCGACCGTCATGTTCGATGGTCGCGCGACCCACTTTGACGTCTGCGGTACTGATGCCTTCCACCCCCGTCAGAGCGGTGAAGACGGCGTGCGCCGCATGTACGGACAGCATGCCCTGGATGGTGACCGACGTCGTGATGCGCACGCCGCAAAATAAGCGCGCGAGCACCAGGCGCGCGGTACCGGTTCGTAGCCGGGGGAAAATCGAACGGACGAGAGAAGATGGATCGTGAGGCAGGCCGGACGGGCACAGTGCTACGCTCATGAAGACGCGGACAAAGCAGGACACAACAGACAAAGCACCGAAAAAGAATCAACGCCTTGGTGTTGCTCGTGTCGTGTCCGCTGAATCCAGCACCGCCGCGCTTCCCGAAATTCCCGAAGAACCAACAACCAACGGATCGATGCCCTCCAGCTGTGACTAAGCCGGCGCCGAGCAGCCGAGCGATCCGTGCCGTTCTCCGTGCTGTTCTCCGTTCAATCTGCTCTCAAGCCCACCACGCTCGCTCCGCCTTTGACATCGCGCTGCCTGTCAACGAAGTTCCGGTGTCCTCGCCACCGCTTCCTCGCATGACTCAGATCGCATTCCTCGGATTGGGCGCGATCGGCACGCCAATGGCGCGCCACCTCGCCCAACCGCCGTTCACACTCACGGTATGGAACCGCACGCGCGCACGCGCGGACGAATTCGCACGCAGCACGGGCGCGCGCGCCGCGGCCACGCCGCGAGAGGCGGCGACGGGCGCCGTCTTCGTCGTCACGTGCCTGCCGACGTCCCGCGAGGTCGAGTCGCTGCTCGACGGCGCCGATGGCCTGATCGCCGGCATGGCGCGCGGCAGCATGCTCATCGACTGCACGTCGGGTGACCCGGCGACATCGCGCCGCATCGCGGCACGGTTAGGCGAGCGCGGCATCGGCTTCGTCGATGCGCCGGTGAGCGGCGGCACCGTGGGCGCCGAGCGCGGCACGCTGACGGTGATGTGCGGCGGAGACGCCGAGTCGTTCGAGCGCGCGCGGCCCGTCATCGATGCGTTCGGCGAAAAGCTCGTCCACTGCGGCCCGGTCGGCACCGGCCACGCGCTCAAATCGGTGAACAACGCGCTGCTGGCGGTGCACGTGTGGGCCACCGGCGAAGGACTCGCCGCGCTCGCCAAAGCGGGCGTGTCGCCCAAGATCGCGCTGGACGTGATCAACGCATCGAGCGGACGCAGCAACACATCGCAGAACCTGTTTCCCGAGCGCGTGCTCACGCGCGCATTTCCGCGCACGTTTCGCCTGGCGCTGCTCGACAAGGACGTCGGCATCGCGGCCGGCGTCGCGCGCGAGCAGCACGTCGCGTCGCCGCTCTTGCAGCTCACGAGCGAACTGTTCCGCGCCGCGCGCACATTGTTAGGCGAAGAGGCCGATCACGTCGAGGCCGTGCGCGTCATCGAAGCGTGGTCGGGGGTCGAGATCACGTGACGAGCGCGCCCGTCACCGCCGACGGACGCGTCCAGTCCACGGACGCGATTCGCCAACATTTCCCGGCGCTGGAGCGGCGCCAGGCCGGACGCTGGGTCGCCTACTTCGACGGACCCGGTGGCACGCAGGTGCCGCGCATGGTCACCGACGCCGTGACCGCGTACCTGCTGCATCACAACGCCAATACGCACTGGGCATATCCGACGAGCATCGAGACGGATGCGGCGATCGCGCGCGCACGACGCGCCATCGCCGACCTGCTCAACGCCCGCGACGACGAGATCGCGTTCGGGCAGAACATGACGTCGCTCACATTTCACGTAGCGCGCGGCATCGGGCGGCGGCTGAGCGTCGGCGACGAGATCGTGGTGACCGAGCTCGATCACCACGCCAACATCGCGCCGTGGCGCGCGCTCGAGGCGGAGCGCGGTGTGACCGTGCGCATGGTGCGCATGCACCCCGACACGGGGCAGCTCGACTGGGACGATCTCGAGCGGTCGATCGGCAGGCGCACGCGCGTGGTGGCGATCGGGGCCGCGTCCAATGCGTTAGGCACGATCACCGACGTGGCGCGCGCCACGCGGCTCGCGCACGCGGTCGGGGCGATCGCGTTCGTCGACGCCGTGCATTACGCGCCGCACCAGCTCGTCGATGTGCGCGCCATCGGCTGCGACTTCCTCGCGTGCTCGGCCTACAAGTTTTACGGGCCGCACCTGGGCATTCTGTACGGAACCAGCGAGCGCATTCTGGAGGTCGATGTGCCGCGCCTCGAGCCGGCGCCCGACACGGCGCCCGAGCGGCTCGAGACGGGCACGCAGAATCACGAAGGCATCGTCGGCGCCGCGGCGGCCGTCGACTTCCTCGCATCCCTCGGCGCCGGCGACACGCGGCGCGCCCGGCTCGCGTCGGCGTTCGAGGCGCTGCACGCACGCGGCACCGCGTTAATCACGAGCATGTGGAACGGGCTGTCCGCGATTCGCGGCGTGCGCGTGTTCGGGCCGCCGCCATCGTCGCCGCGCACGCCCACGATCTCGTTTGCGGTCGCGGGCCGCTCATCCACTGATGTCGCGCGCGAACTCGCCGATCGCGCAGTCTACGCATCCAACGGCGACTTCTACGCGGCCACGGTGATCGAGCGCATTGGCATGGCGCCCGACGGCGTCGTGCGCGCCGGCTGCGCATGCTACACGACGCAGGACGAGGTCGACCGGCTCGTCGCGGCCGTCAGCGAGATCGCGCGAGGGTGACGGCAGCGCCGCGTGCTAGCGAGACGCTTCCTTGCTCCCGAACGGTTTCTTGCGCGAGACCGTCGTCTTCTCGAGCGCGGGCACGAACGCCTCGTACAACGAGCCCGGGTTCCACAGCGTCCAACTGTCGTAGCCCGCGTCGTACACCGCCCGCTTCTGTTCCTCCAGCTCGTGCGCCCCGTAGCGCGGCTTGCCCAACGTGAACGCCTGCAGCCACGGGCGCACGTGCGCCGACGAACCGATCCGGAGCTTGAGGTCGCGCTCGTGCGCGCGGCTCGTCGCATCGTAGATTACCTGGTACGGGTTGGCGTTAGGCAGCGCCAGCCCGAACGCGCCGTGCGGATAAAGCGACGGATACACCATCGGCAGCAGCACGTCCAGCCTCGGCGATAACGGCTCCCACTGCTGGCCCACCTCGAGGGCGCCCGGGACCGTCGTCACCAATCCGAAGATGTCGGCGGTACAGAGCGCGCCCGCTTTCCGGACGCGCGGACATGCCGCCTCGAGAAAACGCACCAGCGCCTGCGGTTTCGTCATCCCGTTCGCATCGCGGAACACCTGCGGCGGCAGACTGGGATACGGCTCGGGGAACCGGATGTAATCGAACTGCACCTCGGCGAAGCCTAACCGGGCCATCTCCTCGGCGACCCGGATGTCGTAGTCCCAGATCGTCGTGTCGTAGGGATCCACCCACGTCAGGCCCTTCTTGTCGCGCCAGGGTTGCCCGTTAGGCTGATGGATCACGTGGTCGGGATTCACGCGCGCCGCCACCGAATCCTTGAACACCACCAGCCGCGCGATCGGCCGGATGCGGTGCGCCTTGAGCGTGTCCAACAGCTCGGCCAGATGGGGAATGCGGCCCCCGTGTCCCGCGTTCCGCTCCACGACCGGATCCGTCGACTCGAAGTTGAGGCCGAATTCATCCTTCATGTCGATCACGAGCGCGTTGATCTCCGTCGAATCGGCCAGCGCGATGAGCTGCCGCATGCGGCGCGGACTCTGCGACGCCCAACGATTCACGTACAACGCGCGCACGATCGTCGTGTCGTCGAGCGACACCGGACGCGCCGCGGCCGCCGGCCCCGCCTGCGCCGAGAGCGTTGGGCAGAGAGCCGCAAGCCCGCACGCGGCGGACACGGCGACGAACCACAAAGTTTTTCGCATGGATGATCGGTGCTCCGCACGACCGAATGGAGAGTAGCGGCCTTGCCCGCCGCATCTGCACAATGTACGACGCCCGGCCCGCTCCCGTCACACGCTATATTTGCATGCACGCTGCATGACCGTACCACTCTGTCCAACCACTCGCCGGCTCCGGCCGCGCACCCGCGTCCGCGTCACCTCCGTTTTCGTTGCCGGACTGGCGTGCGCGATCGCGACGGCATGTCATCGCCCGAAACCAAACCCGCCGACGGCCGACTTCCTCCTCTTCACCGCCGACTCGACGTTCTGGATCCACTCGGGACCGCAAGGCATCCACGCACGCGGGTCGCCCATCCAGTTGGCACGCTACGGCGGCAAATACTACGAGGTGTACGTCGCCGACGATGACCGCTCCTACACCGACGCCGAAATCGTCGGCCAGCAGGTGTGGCGACGAGACATTCTGAGCGGCGACTCGTCGCTCGTGTTCCGCGACACGACGATCGAAGGCATCGAGCACTGGTACGCACGCACCCATCCCGACGACCACCCCCTCGATCCCAACGACGATTCGGATGACGACGATCCGCGCGTCTCAGCGACCAGCGAGCTCGATCTGCTCGACCAGTTCGGACCGTACGTGTCGTACGAATACCGCGCCGACCTCACACTCGATGCCGGCGACGAGTGGCACATCGCTCGACGCGGAGTGCTCGACCTGCGCCGCGCACGCGACGTGAGTGTCCGCGATCTTTTCGGCGACACGACGGCGCGTACACTCATCTCCAAGGGACGCGTCCTGTTCGGCCAGGCGCTGGACTCGGTCCTCGCGTCGCGCGATGCGCGCGCTCGTCGAGCCGCCGACGCCATCGGCGACTTCGCCTTCGACAGCGGCAGCTACAATCTGGTTCAGCGCGCCGGCAAACCGGCGATCGAGTTCGTATCGCCCGGCAAAGGGAGCCGCGGCGGCGGCCTCACGCTCCAGCTGCCGACGATTGCGACCGTGTCGCCCGCGTGGTGGAACGTGAAGGACGCCGGCCTGCCCGACAGCAGCGACTCGTCCAGCGAACGATGGAAAAGCGGACACCTCCAAGTCGTTGCCCGCGCGGTTGCCGGAGGCGACTCGGCGCAGGTCGAATTGATAGACAGCGCGCGACACGTCTGGAACGCCGGAGAAGTCGAAGGATCTGTTCAACGTTTGTACTGGCTGAACAAGCCGACCACCGACACCACAACTTTACGGGCGCTCGCCCGCGCTTTCGATGAAGCTGCCCTCTACTCTGACGAGGCCCGAACCGCGATGACCAAAGTTCCGCCCGAGTCCCAGGGGACTCCGATTGCGCACACCGCTTCTCGAGACGGTCGTCCAGTGCGCGCGTCGCAGCACGAGACCTCCGAGATCATGATGCCGCAGCACGCGAACGTGCTCGGGCACGTGTTCGGAGGTGTCATTCTGTCCATGATGGACAAGGCTGCGGCCGTGGCTGCCATTCGCCACGCGCGCGGGAATTGCGTCACGGTGTCCGTCGATCGCGTCGACTTCCGAGAGCCCATCCACGTGGGCGACCTCGTGGTGATGAAGGCCAGCGTGAACTACGCCGGCCGGACATCCATGGAAGTCGGCGTGCAGGTCGAGGCGGAGAACATGGTTTCGGGCGTACGACGTCACACCAACTCGTGCTACGTCACGTTTGTAGCCATCGACCGAAACGGGAAACCGGTAGAAGTCCCGCAGGTGATTCCGGAGACCGAAGTCGAACGCCGTCGGTACGCAGCGGCGATGGAGCGTCGTCGTCGCCGCCTCGAGGAACGGGCCGCGGAAGAGACAGGCCGTGGAAGCGGCGGCGGCGCGGGATGACGGGTGAGCAGATGACAGTCACAGGAGACTGGTAGCGCGACGCACCAAGCCGACGCCGCGCGCCGAGGAGATTGGTGCCATGGCGAATCGAGCGTTTGTGTTCGCGGTATGCGGGATGGTGATTGCTGCATCGATTGGATGTGAACGCGGCCAGGCGAGCCCGGTGAGCGCCGCAATGACAGCGCGTCCACATTCGCGCTTCACGAGTGCCGCGGACAGCGTGCAGATGGAGGCGATCAAACACAGTATCGACTCGGTCACTGCGGATCTCGACAGCATGTCGTCCGCATCGGGCGATGCCCAACGGCACATGCTGCCGGCGCACGAGCAACTGGTGAGCGAGTTTCTCACGCGAAACGACGCGAAGATGCGCGCCATGCACGTCAAGATCGACCCCGACTGGCTGACGGTGATCGATTCGGTGCGCAACGATCTGGCGCGCATGCCTAACATGTCGTCGAAGCAGCTGCACGCGTTTTTCCCCGAGCACGCGCGGCGCGTGATGCGCATCGTGGCCTGCATCGACATGCGCGACATGTGACGGTGCGCCGCGCCGCCGCTTGCGGCCGCCCGGCCGGACGCGCAAGATGAGTGCGATGAAGCCCCCGCCATTCACCGCCGATCAGGCCACGCGGACCCTTCCGTTGGTCAGCCGTATCGTGCGCGACATCGTGCGCCTATATGCGAAGTGGCGCGAGCGGGTGGCCGAGTTGGAGCTTGCCGCGGCGACCTCGCGGGCCGACGATCCCGACCCGCGACTCGCCGTGTTGGAGCGTGACACGCAGGACCTGGCCGCCGAGATCGAGGGGTGCATCCGCGAGATCCAGGCGCTGGGCGCCGAATACAAGACGCCCCTCGATGCCGGCCTCGTCGATTTTCCCGCGGAGATGGACGGGCGGCCCGTCTACCTGTGTTGGCGCTTGGGAGAGCCTGCGGTGGATCATTGGCACGAGATCGACGCAGGCTTCACCGGCCGTCAACCGCTTGCCGTCCAACCGATTGCATAACCAGAAATGGCCAAGAAACGCAAATTCGAACGCACGTTCACCGACGTAGAGGCGCGCAGCTGGAGGGTCGAAGTCAGGCTCGCTGGTTCGAGCAATGCAATGGTTCTGTTCCGGAAGATTGGCGCTCCGAACTCACGGGAGGACCGTTACGCGTGGTTCAACTCGGACAGTCCGGAGGCGCGCAGCGTGACCTCGCATCTGGATGGGTCGGAAATTTTGCGCGGGTTGACCGACGGCCAGGTGGCGCTGCTCTTTCGCAAGTCCATGTTGATCGCCGCGGCGTCGAATCCGCTCGGTATTCCGGTGACGCAGTTCGCGGTCTGATACCTGTCTACCCGGCTGGTTGCGTCCGCCGGGACATGCCGTACGTTTTACGCTCGACGCCACCGCGGGTTGCGCCGCGCGCGACGGGGCTCCAATGTGGGCTTGCGTACGAGTGCGACGATGCAGTCGGCTGGAGTTGGCGTTTCCACTTCAACGAGGGTCATCCAATGACTGACGTTGCTCGACGGGTGCGGGCCGGTTCTGCAGTCACTCTCGTTCTCTTCGCGCTGGCGGCATGCAGCAGCGGAGAAGAAAAAGGGCCGAAGCCGGGCGAGCTCATCGTGCACGGCACCGTGCACATGGTGACGGCGGCCGACAGTTCGACGTGCTGGAAGTTCACGTCGACGAAGGGCAAAGACTACGAGTTGCAGCCGGCGCAGGTGCCTAACGACCTGCTGGTGGACAACGCGAGCGCGAAGCTGATCATCACGCCGCTCGCGGGTGGCGGCGGCACCTTCTGCAAGCTCGGCCCGGTGGTGACGGTGGACTCGGTGGATTCGGTGAGCGCCGGGGCGCCCGCGCCGACGGGGACGTGAGTCAGGCGGGCGCGGCGTGCGTCGTCACGCTGCGCCCTGCTCCGCATCCGGCGCGTACGGGATCTCGACCTCCATCCCGTCACGCGCCGCGATTGCGTCGGGGAATCGTTCGCGGGCTTCCCGCACCAGCGCAGCGGTATCGCGCGAGTAGCGCGCCGAGAAATGCGTGAGCACGAGGCGTTTGACGCCGGCGCGCGCGGCGAGCTCCGCGGCTTCGCGCGCCGTGGAATGCCCGGTCTCCACGGCGCGCTCGGCTTCCTCGTCGCCGAAGGTGGCCTCGTGGATCAGCAGGTCGGCGCCGGCCGCGGCCTCGCCTAACCGCTCGTTAGGCCTGGTGTCGCCGGAGAGCGCCACGCGGCGTCCGGGGCGGGTGGGTCCGACCAGCGCCGACGGCGACACCTCGCGCCCGTCGTCCAGCGTCACGGCCTGCCCGTGATGGAGGCGGCCCCACAGCGGGCCCTCGGGTATGCCTAACGAACGCGCCAGCTCCGGATTGAACCGTCCTCGGCGCTCCTCTTCGGTGAGGACGTAGGCGAGGGCCGTCGCGCCGCGGTGGTCCACCGGCACGGCGGAAATCGCGTAGCCGTCGCGCGCGACGCTGTTGCCGGGCTCGAGCTCGGTGATCTCGACGGGGAATCCGATCCGATCGACGCCGAAATGCGCGGCGGCGCGCAGCACGCGTGCGGCGCCCCGCGGGCCCCAGAGCCGGAACGGGGTCTCGCGTCCCTGGAGTGCGAGGGTGCGAAACAGCCCGACGATCCCGATGAGGTGATCGCCGTGGAAGTGGGTGAAGAAGATGTCGGACAGCGCGAACGAGATGCCGTACCGCATCATCTGTCGCTGCGTGCCTTCGCCGCAGTCGAACAGCAGCGTTTCGCCCTCGCGGATGATTGCGAGCGACGAAACGCCGCGCTCCACCGTTGGACGGGCTGCGGACGTGCCGAGGAATCGGACTGAGAGCGACATGTGAGATCGTCGCGGAATATAGTAGGCGCGGACTCTTCGGCTGGGTCAGCCGGCGACGATGGCGTCCAGTCGGTCTCGGTCGATGTTGCCGCCGCTGACGACGATGGCGACGGGACTGGGCCAGTCTGGCGCGTGTCCCTCGAGAATGGCGGCGACGCCGACGGCGCCCGCGCCTTCGACGGTGAGCGCCTCGTCTCGCGCCAGGATGGCGATCGCGTTTGCGATGCTGGACTCATCGACGGTGACGATGTCGTCGAGCGTGTGGCGTCCGATGTCGAAGGCGAGATCATCGATGTCGCCGGCGAGACCATCGGCCAGCGTCGGCACCGACGGTATTGGGACGAGCGATGACGCCGACAGCGAGCGCGCCATGGCTGCAGTATTCACGCTTTGGGCACCGACGATGTGTGTTTCGGGTGCGACGTGCCGCAACAGCACTCCGCAGCCGCCGAGCAGTCCGGCGCCGCCGACGGGCGTAACGATGGTTGCGAGGGTGGGCAGTTCCTCCAGGATTTCGAGGGCGACGGTCCCTTGTCCGGCGATGAGTGCGTCGCCGGTGCACGGGTGAATGAACGTAGCGTCGCGGTCGCGGGCGAACGTCATCGCGCGGGCCATGGCGGCATCATAATGTTGCGCGTCGGCGTTGACGGCGGCGCCGAGTGCTTCGATGCCGTCGCGTTTGACCTTGGGAGCGGTGCGGGGAATGAAAATGGTTGCCGGCGCGTGGAAATGATTTGCGCTCCAGGCGACGCCCAATCCGTGGTTGCCGGCAGAAGACGCGACGATGCCGCGCGCGCGAACTTCGGGCGGGAGTGTCGCGACGGTGTTGAATGCGCCGCGGAGCTTGAACGACCCGGTGATCTGGGTGCATTCGAGCTTGAGGTAGATGTCGCGCTTCGCGCGTTCGCTTAGTGAGAGCGAGAGGCGCAGTGGCGTATGGCGGACGACGTCGCGAATGCGATGGGCCGCGGCGAAAATCTCTGTTGGGCGCAGGTCTTTGAACATTTTGGCATGCTATGTGTAAGACAACAACGAGTAAAGAAGGAAGGGGAAGCCGAGGATCGTGACGGTTGGTAAGACAGTGCGTCCTAGCATTGACGCAGCGTAGCCAAGCTTGACCGGCCCCAGCGAAGCGAGTAGCATTCTGCAGCTTGTTGCGGCCCCGCCACTGGCGGGGTTTTTGACGAGCGGGGCGAGCGGGAGCACAAAACGACCCGATCGCTGCAAGTGGTTGACGGGGCTGTAGCTCAGCTGGGAGAGCGCTGCAATCGCACTGCAGAGGTCAGGGGTTCGATCCCCCTCAGCTCCATGGCACGCCGGCTGCCAGGATAGCCGGGAGCCAACGTTCTGCGGCGTGCGCCTTCGATCGGTAGGACAGAGAGTTCCAATGACGGAGGTGTCACCCGCTTCTGCGAAGGGGTCCCATCGCCCGCCACTGTTCGGTAGGACGGAGAGTTCCAATGACGGTGAGCGTGGCATCCCCCTCGCGGATTTGATCGGGGTACGAAGAACGAATGGGCTGAGCGCAGCGGTGGTCCGCGGCGCTCTTTTTTATTGTCCGGCGGTCTGGGTGAGCTGTGCGACATCGTCGCGCAGTGCGGACAACGTCTCGCCTGCGAACTGGTCGAACTCCGTTTCGGCGCCGGTCCGAAAGTCTTCGACTGCCGCATCGCCGAGTCCTCCGAGCCAGCGCATGATGCGGCTTTCGCGGACGGTGAGGTCGTACTCGCGGAAGATGACGGTTGGCGCTTCGTGGGCCTGGCCGTCGCGGATGTCGAAGGTCACACTGGCGCCCGAGCCCTGGAAGGGGCGTTGGAGCGGCGCCTTGAGCATGGTTTCGACGAGCGGCGGCAGCTGCCAGTCCGGCTCTTTGCGGAACGTGGCGGTGAAGGCGTGCTCGTTAGGCGCGCGGGTGATGGTGACGTCGCCGACGAGGTTGGCGAGGCCGACGCGGAAGATGAAGGTGCGGGTGGCGGCATCGATGCGGACGTGCAGGTGGTCGGGCATGCGGTCGGGCGGTCCGCGGAGCGGCGCGAGGTTGCCGTTGGCGACGCGGAGGTCGAGCGACCAGGCGTCGCCGCGTTTCGCGGCGTCCCACCATGCGCGGTTGGCGTCGTCGAAGACGAGGATCTCGCCGCCGGTGGGCGAGACGTAGTGCGACAGATAATGCGCGAGCCGCGGAAACGTGTTCGTTAGGCGTTCGGCGTGGATGGTGCCGGCGAGGTGGACGTCGGCGCCGCCGTCTTTGTTAGGCGTCAGGCGGAGGGTGTCGAGCGAGACCGCGCGGCCGAGGGCCGCGGTGGTGCGCGGGAGGTCGTGGTCGATCGCCGCGTGCGCGTCCGCTCCATTGCGTTCGTGCTCGGCGGCCGCGAAGAGCGCGGTGAGCGCGGCGCCCAACTGATCGCCGGTGACGGTGCCGACGGCGAGCTCATCGCGCACGTTCCACGCGTAGTCATCGCCGCCGTCGTGCGTTAGGCGCATCACTCGGCGATAGTCGGCGGGGGCGACGGGGGGCGGCGCGTCGCCGGCCACGACCAGTGCGTAGTGATTGGGCGTGCCGTGGCCGGCGAGCACGAGCGTGCGGGTGTCGCCGCTCGTGGCGGTCCAGGCCGTGTTGTCATGGAAGAGCTTGGATGGAACGAGCGCGGACTTGGCGAAGCGCGGGCGCAGCGCGTCGAAGCGGGCGTCGCGGCCGTGCGGGCCGAATCGCGCGGCGAGGGACTCGAGGAGCTCGTCGGACGTGGACGGAGCACCGAGGGCGGCGGCAGGCGCCCGGCAGGCCGCGAGCACGGACACGGCGGCCAGGGCAGCGAGGCGCGAGCGGGTGTGGAGCGGCACGCGCTCAATCTCGACGGCCGGCGAGCGCGGTGGAAGGGGTTGTCGCCGCAGATGTTAGGCTGTGTCGAGCGGCAGGTGAGGGCGGGCGCCGGTCGCCTAACTGAGTGGATGCCTCCGCTGTCTCCCCCTTGCGTCCGTGTCGACATCGCCGATACTTGAGCGTTCGGGCGCGCCCAACGGCGGGTCGTCCCATTCCATGGTTAGGCACATGCAACGCTTCGCACGATCGCTCGCCTTCGTTGGCGTGATGGCCGTCGCCGTCGGGTGCAGCGGGTCGACATCCGTTCGTCCGTTCGGCGGCACGTACGACCTGGCTACGGTGGATGACGCCGGCGTTCCGCAGCCGTTGGTTCCGGGCACCACCACGCCGGAGCTGCTTGCCGGCACGTTGCGGGTGGGCGCGGACTCGCTTGACGTGACGCTGACGGAGCAGGACATCGGGAGCACGGGGCAGCCGGTCGACGACCCGCTGCAGTTCGTCTACTCCATTCCATACGCGCGACTCGGCGACTCGCTTTATTTGCCGAGTGACACGTTGGCTTTGCACGATTCGCTTTACATTGGACCGCCGCCGCCGGCGATTGGGGCGATTCTCGGGAGCAGTGTTCGGTTGGTGCTGCTCGTTGCGGCCGCTTCAAGCACCGGGTTTCACGACCTTGCCCGGCAATTTCTCTTCATTCCTGCGAGGTGAGTCATGCGACGGTGCACCGTGCAGTTCGCGGCTCGACGTCGGGCAACTTGAGGCGTTGGGGGTGGAGAGGATAGATTGCGGTTCGTTTTGCGTAGCATGGACAACCGAAAGCACTGCCCCTTGGTGTAACTGGCAACACGCCTGACTCTGGATCAGGAGAGTCCTGGTTCGAGCCCAGGAGGGGCAACTG